>JAZOVZ010000053.1:0-35022 GCA_045658965.1 Eubacteriales bacterium | reverse complement strand
GCCAGCGGCGTCTCATAACCAACTGTGCTGTAAATATATCCAACGAATATGCATCACCTTTGTCCGGATGCCTTAAAACAACAGCCTCTTCTGTATAATCGCCTATTTCTTGATGATGTATTTTACATGCAATAAACTCTTCTTTTGACACACCCTCGATGCTGTAATACTCATGCGTTCCCATGAACTTCTTTGGACGAATTACTTTATCCGCCTTTTCCCAAATCACGTTATAGTCAAATGCACTATACTCAGATATTTGCTTTTTTGTCATATTACAACCACCAAGACACGGTAACATGACACAGACAACTAAAAATAATACTACGTGTTTTCTCATTACAATTCTCCTTTCAAAAATCTAATGATGTCATCTGTCTCTTGTCTTATTATACCATATATTCTATGATTTGTCAAGTTTTTTGTGCATTGTGCGCATAGCGTGGGGATTGATGCCCTCTATCTCACCGCATCTGCCAAATCCGACACCCTTCGCGCTTCCCTATCATATACTGACATTGAGCACGTGCTATCAAGCACGCGCCCAATTCTCATGTACAGGAGGATACAACATGTACGCACAAAGAAGCAGCGTCGGGCGTGGCAGAGAGCACGCCGATTACGCGACGCTGCGGCAAAACCTTGGCGCGCGGGATTGCGATTGCCGTGACGGAGCTATCGCTTCCCCCGTCGCAAACATGACCCCCATGCGCCCGAACGACCCGACCTGCCTTGACTCTTACCCTCTGGCAATGGTCTACGCGCCCACCCAGACCTTTGACTCTCTTTACGACTGCGAGCAATGGTTGGAAAAAGGCACCATTTTCAAAGCCCTCGACTTCCCCTTCAAGGGGTCGCGGAAAGGAAGGTAAGCCATGGATCAGACGCAAAACAGAGATTGCAAGCAGCTTTACGCACGCCTTGGGCGACTTGACTTCGCCATTGTGGAGCTTGCGCTGTATCTTGACAGTTACCCCGACAACGTAGCCGCACTCGACTACTATCACAAGCTGGTCGCGGAGCGCGAGACGGTTGCCAAAGCATATGCGCAGGGCTGCGGACCCATGACCATTATGGACAACAACAACCCCGCCAAGTGGGAATGGGGACAGAGCCCCTGGCCGTGGCAGAATGACCTGTAAGGAGAGGAGTACGCAATATGTGGATCTATGAACGTAAGCTGCAATACCCCGTCAATATCAAAAACCCCAATCCCAAGTTAGCCACCGCCATTATTACGCAGCTTGGCGGACCGGACGGTGAGCTTGGCGCGTCACTTCGCTATCTCAATCAACGCTACAGCATGCCCAACAAGGAGGTCATCGGAACACTCACGGACATCGGCACGGAGGAGCTTGCCCACATGGAGATGATTGCCGCCATCGTCTACCAGCTGACGCGCAATCTTTCCGAAAAGGAGGTCAGCGAGAGTCCGTTTGCTTCGTATTTCGTTGACCATACCACCGGCATCTACCCCGTCAGCGCGGCAGGCGTACCGTTTGATACCAAGTATCTGGCGGTCAAGGGCGACCCCATTGCCGACCTGAATGAGGACCTTGCTGCCGAGCAAAAGGCGCGCGTGACCTACGACAACATTCTGCGCCTTGCCGACGACCCCGACGTCAAAGACGTCATCCGCTTCTTGCGCCAGCGTGAGCTTGTGCACTACCAACGCTTTGCCGAGGCACTCAACAAGACCCGCGAGGGGCTGGACGCCAAGAATTATTACGCTATCAATCCCTCTTTTGACAAATAAAAAGCAGGAGCGCATTGCAAAATGCGCTCCTCGCTTTATATCATATGCAGATCCTGCAACCGCTTGACGACCTCGGGCATAATTCCCTGGGCGTGATGGCACAGCACCTCATGGCAGACAGCCTTGATGGCATCCGTCGCGTTCTCGGGGCAAAGTGCCAGATCCGCACTACCCAGCATAGCGAGATCGTTTTCCTGATCGCCGCATGCGATCACGAACAGCCTCTTTCCCTGCGCCGCGAACATGTCGCGCAATCTCTGCACGCCGCTCGCCTTGGTGCAGCCCTTGCGTGTCAGCTCCAAAAAGCGATCACCCGACACGGCAAATTCAAAGGTATCGGCAAACTCCTGCAGCAGCGCGGGGCGCAGCGCGTCCAATTGCGCCTTCTCTGCACGGAACACCAGCTTGAACCATTGCTCGGCAGGATTGCACGCCGTCCAGTTCTCGATCTCGGTCACGTGCGGAAAATCAATCGGGTTGCGCGAGACCTCCCCCTGTATGATCGCACCGCGACCGTCGGTCATAAACCCATCGGGGGTGACCACACGCACGCCGACCGTGGGGTCGATGGCTCTTGCGGCACGCGCGACAGCCAGCACGTCCGCGGTATGCATGGAGGTGGGATACAACCTCTCCCCCTTGGAAAAATCGTACAGATACGAGCCGTTTGCCACCACGGCAGGCAGATTACACGTGCTTGGGGTCTCGGGCAGCACGCGCGCAATATTCTTATGCATGCGCCCCGTACCGTAGGTAAAATAGCCACCCTTGGCGCAAAACTCTTTGATGGCGCGTACGTTTTCGGGATGCGGCACACCGCCCGGGGCAAGGTAAGTGCCGTCCAGATCGGTCACGATGGCAATGCTGTCAAATGCTTTTTCGGTCTTATTCATCTTGGCTCAAAATCTCCAATAATTTGGTCATTTCGGGGGGCTGGGGCGCGGTAAAGTGCATGCGCTCGCCCGTGGTGGGATGCGTCAGATGCAATTCGCAGGCGTGCAGGGTCTGCCCTGTGATCAGCGACTTGTGGCGCGCACCGAACGGCGTATTTGCACCGCCGTACACGTCGTCACCCAGCAAGGGGTGTCCCTTTGCAGCCATGTGCACGCGGATCTGGTGGGTACGTCCCGTTTCCAAGCGGCACTCAATGTAGGTAAAGGCGTTGCCCCACGCGGCTTTGCCCGCAAATCTTGCCAGCACGCGGTAGTGCGTGACGGCATCGCGCGCTTCGCGGTCGGGGTCGCGGATGACTGCCATGCGCTTGCGGTCTGTGGGGTGGCGTCCGATGGGCAGGTCGATGGTGCCCTCGTCCTCTTTGATGTTGCCCACGCACACGGCACGGTAGATGCGGTGCGCCGAGTGCTCCTTGATCTGCTCCGCCAGATGCAGATGCGCGCGGTCGTTCTTGGCAACCACCAAAAGCCCCGACGTATCCTTATCGATGCGGTGCACGATACCCGGGCGCAGCACGCCGCCGATGCCGGAGAGGCTGCCCTTGCAATGGTACAACAGGGCGTTGACCAGCGTGCCCGACGGATTTCCCGCCGCGGGATGCACCACCATGCCCACGGGCTTGTTAACCACGATAATGTCCGCATCCTCATACACCACGTCAAGCGGAATGTTTTCGGGCAGCGCGGTATCGGGCTCGGGCTCGGGAATATTGATGACGATCTCGTCGCCGCACTTGACCTTATAGTTTTTGGAGACCGACGCACCGTCCACCGATACGTCGCCCTCCTCCAGCAGTCTGACCACGGCAGAGCGGGTCAGATCCGCCCGCTCTGCCAGGTATTTGTCTATTCTCGTGCCTGCGTCGGCAGGATCAACTCTGTGCGTCGTCTGCATGCTCGTCTTGCTGCGCTGTCACAGCCTTTTTCTTGTTTTTGATCTCTATAATGACCGACCACACAAACCATACCGCCATCATGCAGCCGCCGATGGTCACGGCACAATCGGCTACGTTGAAGATCCATTTCCACAAATTCGGGAATGCGCAGAAATCAATAAAGTCGGTCACGACGCCCAATGTGCAGCGGTCGATCATGTTACCGATACCGCCCGCGATCAGCAGCGTCAGAATGATTTGCATCAGCTTATCCTTGGGCTCTTTTTTGACCCAGTACACCAACATGCCGGTCATCACCAGAATACCTACGGTTGAAAGAATCATAAACATCCAGCGCGAATCGTCAAACCAGCCGAAGATCGCACCGTCGTTTTTGATGTGCGTCCAATGCAAAACGCCCTCAATGACGGGGATGGATTCACCCTCGGGAATGTTCTGCACCACGATAAACTTGGTCACCTGATCCGCAATCACGATGACTGCGGCAATGGCTGCCCATAAGATCAGATATAACATACTTTTCCTTTCTATAATCAAAGAGGGTCGGTCGAAGCCGACCCTCTTGGTCATATATCAGAGACTCAGAATATTTTGGCAGCGTGCGCACAGGAAGTTTTCATCCTCGCGGATGCCATCCTTTGCGTATGCCCAGCAGCGGTCACACTTGCAGCCGTCAGCAGGTGCTACGACTACGGCAATTCTGCCGTCCTCACCGAGCACTGCGCCCTCGGGAGCAGCACCGTTGACCACTTCCGCTGCGGAGGTGATATAAACGGTAGCCAGATCGCTCGCAAAGGCGGTCAGCAGCGCGTATGCATCAGCGTCCTCGGTATATACGGTCACCTTTGCGTCCAGCGACTTACCGATCAGCTTCTCGGCACGTGCCAGCTCGAGTGCCTTCATCACGTCGTCACGCAGCGCAAACAGGTCGTCCCAAGCGTTGGTGCCCTCGGACTCAAGGGATGCATCGTATGCGGGCATATCGTTGAGGAACACGCTCTCGGTCTTGTCGGATGCGCCGTGAGGCATGGACTGCCAGATCTCCTCAGCGGTAAAGCTGATGATGGGAGCCATCAGACGGGTCATGCCCGAAATGATTTGATACATAGCGGTCTGTGCGCTTCTGCGTGCTGCGCTGTCAGCGCGCTCGGTGTACACTCTGTCCTTGGTGATATCAACGTACAGCTTGGACAGGTCAACCGTGCAGAAGTTGTTCAGAGCATGGTATGCGATGTGGAACTCGTAGCCGTCGAACGCGTCGCGGACTTCCTTCACCAGCTTGTTGAAGCGTGCCAGGATCCACTTATCGATTGCGGGCAGGTTCTCATACGCTACCGTATCGGTATCGGGGTTGAAATCACCGAGGTTTGCAAGCAGGATTCTTGCGGTGTTACGGATCTTTCTATAGGTTTCGGACTGCTGGCGGAAGATGTTATCCGAGCAGCGAACGTCTGCGTGATAGTCGGTAGAAGCAGCCCACAGTCTTGCGATGTCGCCGCCGTACTTCTTGACTACGTCGTCGGGGTCAACACCGTTGCCAAGCGACTTGTGCATCGCTCTGCCTTCGCCGTCAACAACCCAACCGTGGGTCAGGACGGTCTTGTAGGGTGCGCCCTGTCCCTTTGCGCCAACTGCGGTCAGCAGTGCTGCCTGGAACCAACCTCTGTACTGGTCGCCGCCCTCAAGATAAACGTCGGAGGGCCAATGCAGCTCGGGTCTCTGCTCAAGCACTGCGATATGGGAAGAACCGGAGTCAAACCAGCCGTCCAGCGTGTTACTCTCGCGGCGGAAGGACTTGCAGCCGCACTTGCAGGTATAGCCCTCGGGCATCAGCTCTTCGACAGAGAGATCCCACCAAGCGTTGGAGCCCTGCGCACCGAACACCTCTGCCACCTTTGCAATGGTTGCGTCGTCACAAATGACCTCACCGCAATCCTCGCAATAGAATACGGGAATGGGCAGACCCCACTGACGCTGACGGGAGATGCACCAGTCGGCACGGTCACGTACCATCTGTGCCATTCTCTCACCGCCCCATGCGGGCAGCCAGGTCACGCTCTTGCAAGCCGCAACAGCCTCTTCCTTGAATGCATCGACCGAGCAGAACCACTGGGGGGTTGCGCGGAAGATGATGGGAGACTTACATCTCCAGCAGTGCGGATATTCGTGGCTCATCTCTTCGCTTGCGAACAAGGCGCCGCTTTCCTTCATATCGGCAAGAATTGCCTCGTTGGACTGTGCGTAGTAAAGACCTGCATACTTGCCTGCGTCTGCGGTCTGATAGCCGCGGTCGTCTACGGGCACGATGATATCGATATTGTATCTCTTGCAGGTGATATAGTCGTCAGCACCAAAGCCGGGCGCGGTGTGTACGCAGCCGGTACCGGAATCCATGGTAACGTAGTCTGCGTTGACGATCAGGGATTCTCTGTCAAGGAAGGGGTGCTGTGCCTTCATATATTCAAAGGTATTGCCGGGGAATGCGGCAAGGATCTCGTAATCCTCAATGCCGCCAGCCTTCATGGTCTTTGCGCAAAGCGCCTCAGCCACGATGTAGCACTCCTCGCCTGCCTTGACGACCACGTAGCTCTCTACGGGGTTGAGCGCGATGGCAAGGTTGCCGGGCAGCGTCCATGTGGTGGTGGTCCAGATCACGAAATAGGTCTTAGACAGGTCGCAGATGCCCGCGAGCTTGCCTGCGTCGTCCTTGACGGCAAACTTCACGAAGATAGAGGTACAGGTATCGGTTGCATACTCGATCTCTGCCTCAGCCAGCGCGGTCTCGTCCTTGGGGCACCAGTAAACGGGCTTCAGACCCTTGTAAATGTAGCCCTTCTTGAACATCTCACCAAAGACTTCAACCTCCTTGGCTTCGAACTTGGGGTCCATGGTCAGATAGGGGTTCTCCCAGTCAGCCAGTACGCCCAGTCTCTTGAACTGGTTGCGCTGAATGTCCACGTACTTCTCGGCAAACTTGTAGCAAGCGGTACGGAACTCGGAAGGCTTCATCTTCTTGTGGTCCAGCTTATTCTTCTTGATGATAGCGGATTCGATGGGCATACCGTGGTTATCCCAGCCGGGAACGATGGGAACGCGATAGCCGCTCATGGTCTTGTACTTGTTGATAAAGTCCTTGAGCATCTTATTGAGTGCAGTACCCATATGAATATTGCCGTTGGAGAAGGGAGGGCCGTCGTGCAGAATAAATGCGGGCTTATCCGCGTTCTGCTCCTGCAGCTTTGCATACAGGTCCATATTCTCCCAGTACTTGAGCATTTCGGGCTCGCGCTGCGGCAGATTTGCGCGCATTGCGAACGACGTGCTGGGCAAATTCAGCGTACTTGTGTAATCCTTAGCCATAATTTTATAGCTCCTTTATGTGTAAAAAAATTATTTTCAAATCCAGATATTATATATATTTTCGCGCTATGAGCCGCAGTCTTCCCTTTTTGGTCTGCGTACCGAGGTCGTCAATGCGGAATTTTCCGTATCCGCGCAACGAGATCACGCAAGGGGGATCGATGACCTTGTCGCACTTGTCGCAAGGCTCGTAATCGACCGTGCATTCCCCTGCACGGATCAGCATCTGCGCCTTTTCGCGGGAAAGCCCCGCCAAAGCCGCCGCCACGCAATCAAAGCGTGCCGACGCGACGGTATCGCTGACCGGCTTATACCGCTCGGGCAGTACGATCTCGGTGCCCCACGGCAACCGCTCCACCTTGACGCCGTCCTTACCCACGCGCACAAGCTCCGCGCAAAGGTAGGGTGCAATGTCCGCGTCACAGACAAGCAGCGCATGGCTCTCATCCAGCACGCAAAGGTCGCCAAGCACGTGCCGCTCGATGCCGAGTGCCAACAGCGCGCCCAGATAGTCCCTGTGCGTCAGCGTGCAAAAGCCGCCCCCGTAAATGCGCAAAAGGCACATTTTCTCCTCTGCCAACGGGGCGAGGTATTCGGGCTCGTTCATAAAATCCGGCAGCACGAACAGCTTGACCCTCTCTGCCTCGGAAAATCCCCCTTCCGAAAAGCAGCATACGTCCGCTCCCGCGCACCGAATATAGTCGCTTGCTAAACGCGCTTCGCGCGGGGACAGAAAATGGCTACAAGACCACATTCCCCTCTCCGCGCGCAGCATCATATCACGCAGCTTTGCGTAAAGAATCTCGTTTTGCGTGCTCGGTGCCTGCATACTCATACGCTCGCAAACATCAGGGCAAATCGCAAAGCCATCAAAAGCAGATACGTCACCATAAAGGACATATCGATCGGCAGCCCCTGAAACCAGCCCATGCGCCACAAGAACTTACGCACCGGTGCGATCACGGGCTCGGTCATGTGATGAATGACCAGCTGCAGCTTTCCCGGGCTTTCGGTCGGAAACCAGGAAAAGATGGCGCGTATGAACATCAGCAAAGTAATTCCGTCGATCAGCAACGAAGCCGTGCTGACCAGCACGTATAAAAGGATCATAAACGCAAACGCCTCCGTTTAGTCAGTTGTTTCCTCTTCAGCCTGCTCTTCGGATGCTTCGACAAGCTCGTCCGCATCAAGATCCTCAACGTTTGCACCGTAAGGAATGAGTGCGAGCATGGACTTGTTGATTCTCAGGACGTCACCCTCCAATGCCTGAACGGCACCCATCACGTAATCAAAGAAGCGTACGAATACGTCTCTTTCCAGCTTATCAACGTCCAAAAGCATGACTATGTAGCCTTCAGCCAGCTTTGCAACAGCCTTCTGTCTGTCTGCAAGCACGGTGGGAACGTAATACTTTACAGCGGGCTTTGCGGGCTCGATGGGCTTTGCGGGCAGGGGCTGGGGCTCGCGCATTTCTTCCTGATCCTCAATGGGCTCTTCTACGGGCGCAACCTCCTCTACAACGGGCTCGTCACTTACCAGTCCCTCGTCCTTGGGGAACTCGTCATAGTAGCCGTTGTCGTAACCGTCATCCAGAAATTCTTCGGGCTCGGGATCCTTAGCAAGCTTCTTAAAAATGTTCATGTTTTTTCCTCCTGAATGTATATTCTCATTTTATTTTCATCAGCAAAACAGACCGCTGCCGACGCGCACCAGCGTAGAGCCGCAGGCGATACCGACGTCGTAGCTGTCCGACATACCCATAGACATAATCATGGGTATATCTATATTATGTAATTTTTTTGTCCAAATGTCAAGACAAAGGGCGAAAGTTTCGCTAAAATATTTATAATATTGCGCTTTTTCGGGGCTTTTGGGTGCCATGGTCATAAATCCGCGCAGTCTGACGTGCTCAAACTCTGCCAAAGCCCTGCACAGTGCCTCGGCATCCTCGGGCGCAACGCCACCCTTGTTCTCTTCCCTTGCGCAATTGATCTCGACCAGCACGTCCATGACTCTGCCGTGCTTTTTGCACTGCTTATCGATCTCACGGGCAAGCTCCACGCTATCCAGCGAGTGGATCATGCACACCTTATCCGCAATGTATTTGACCTTGTTTTTCTGCAGTGAACCGATAAAGTGCACGCGCAGATTTTCCTTATCCAGCGCATCCCATTTTTCAAGGAGTGCCTGCACGCGGTTCTCTCCCACGTCATGCACGCCAAGCTCGGGCAGCGCATTCATCTGCTCGGCACTTGCATATTTGGTAGCTGCCAGCAGCGTGATCTCGGCAGGATCGCGTCCGGCTTTTTCTGCCGCCTCGCGTATGCCCTCTTGCACCGCTGCAACCTTTGTTTTCAACGTATCCATCATTATTCCTTACCCATACATTTTGCCGATGTACAGATCTCTGCCCGCCGTGATGATCAGGTCGCCGTATTGCAAATACTTTGCCTTTCCCGCGCCGCCTGCTGCATCCTGCTCATAGGTCTGTACGATATAATAGCCCGTGCCCTCTCGCACGATGCTGATACGGCGGAACTCCACCGAGCTGTCGTGCAGGATATACACGCCCTTCTCACCGTTGTGCTCGCGCAAAGCCTCTACCGGCACGCGATAGCCCGTGACCTGCTCCACTACGCTTTGCACGCGCTGGGTGCGCAGGAAGGAAAATTCCTTGGGGGTGCGGTCGCAGGAGAAGACCAAAACGCCTTCGCGCTTGCCCTCGCCCGTCAGCTTGCGCACAAGCGTCAAGGGAAGCTCGGTACCGTCGTTATCAATAAAGGCAAAGGTGTAGGTATTGCCCACCTCAAAGCGGGCTGCGTTATCCTCATCCATGGGAATGGCAGCGTACCAGGTGTGATCATTGATCATTTTTCCCACAGTACCCACCGTTGATGCGCCCTCCGCCTCGGTCATGGCATAGAAATCAGACAGCGTCATATCCATCACGCGGCTGTAATCAAACACGCCCTCGTAGCCGTCGCATGCGTGCACGAAATTGGTGCTGTAGGGACTGACGTGTGCCGTGGGCGTACCGCCCCAGGCATCCAGCAGTGCTTGTCTGCTGTTCTCCAGCGATGCGATCATGACGTCCGTTTTGTACTGTCCCGTCAGCATGCCGTAAGCACTGATGTGCGACAGCAGCGTCTGACTTTCCGCGCCTGCAGCTGCAAAGCTGCCTGCGGCAAGGCTTTCCAGCACGCGATAGTAGCTTTGCGAAAGAGACTCCTGCTTGCCCTCCAGCGAGGTGATCAGCGAGCCTTGGCTTTTGCTGTCCTCAAGCAGCGCGATCTGTGCATCAATATCGTCAAGCTGCGCCTGCAGCGCCGCTACCTCTGCGGCAGTTGCGCCCGCCTTGGGATAGCTGACGGCATACGTTGCATCCTTGGGTACGCGCTCACCGTCCCGATACGTGTACCGCACGGGGGCGGTCGCGTCGCACGGAATGACCTGCTCGTCACGGAACAGGTACACCTCAGCGTTCAGCAAGGTATAATCGGTGATCTCCTGGGTGGGAAGCGTGGTCAGCGTGGTACTGAACTGCCCCAGAGCATAGTGTATGATATATGCCAGCATGCCGATCGCAACCAGCACGATCGCACATCGCATGGCAATGCTTCTTGCCTTGGCTCTGTCCATACGCTTCCTCCTTTCGGCAATGTCACCGGCGTGCCGCCGCTGCCATTGCAGTGATATGTTTCGCAATTGCGAAACGTGATATTTTTGCCCATGCAAAAGCGATATTCGCGCAAAGCGCGAGTGATGTGTTCTGCGTACCGCAGAACGTTGCGGTAAGAATTTGCCGGGGGGCAAATTCTTTGCATTCTATCCTATTATTATAGCAGAAAACCTTTGTCTTTGCACGTGTTTTCGCAAATATTTACAATCTCTTCAAATGTGCGCATGCCGCTGCCCGTATCTGCATCGATCCACGTCACGTAATCCTTGGCGTAAAACCAAGTCATCTGTCTTTTTGCATAGCGGCGCGTAGCGGTTTTGAGATCCTCCGACGCCTGCGCAAGGGAAATATGCCCTTGCAAATACGGCAATATCTCCTTATATCCGATCGCACCCGCAGCCGTGGCGTTGACCTCGAACACGCCCGCCTTCCAAAGACGTTCGGTCTCCTCGACCAAACCGTCCTGCAGCATGATATCTACGCGGCGTCCTATGCGGTCGTACAGCACCTCGCGATTGTTGTAGCGAATGCCGATCACCAGCGCATCCACCTGCGGCTGCGCCTCTCTGGAAAGCCTGTCCAGCTCGGTCTTTGTCCTGCCGCTGACCGTGCAGATCTCAATGGCGCGAATGACGCGCTTGACGTTATTGGGGTGGATTGCCGCCGCGCTTTCGGGGTCAAGTGCGGCAAGTCGCGCGTGCAAGGCAAGCGCACCGTGCGCATCCGCAAAGTCCTCCAGCTGCGCACGCAGGACGGGATCGGCATAATTCTCGCCAAAGCCGCCGCGCAAAAGCCCATCCAGATAAAGCCCCGTACCGCCGCACAGCACGGGCAGAGAGCCGCGGCTCTCTATCTCGCGTATGACCTTTGCCGCAGCCTCGACGTACGCACCGCTCGAATAACTCTCGCTTGGCTCGACCACGTCGATCATATGGTGACGCACCTGCGCGCGCTCGATCTCGGTCGGCTTTGCCGTGCCCACGTCCATGCCGCGATAGATCTGCATGGAATCCATGCTGACAAGCTCGCCGCCATGACGCTTGCATATCTCTAAAGCAAGCGCGCTCTTACCGCTCGCGGTACTGCCGACGATGGCGATCGCACGCGGAATTTTTACGCCTGTGCTCACAGCTCTACAACCTGCGTGCCGTTCATGATGACGTAGTTCTCGGTCACACCGATCTCCTCCATCCAGCCGCGCACTTCAATCGTCTTGAAAATGTGAGTATTGTAGCCCTTGCCAGCGTCATTGTTCCACAGCCAATCGGGCGCACACCAGAAAGCACCCTTGGGCGCGACCTCCTCGTAGAAATCGCGGTCACAGCCGTTCTGACCGTGGTGCGCCATCTGCACGTAGTCCGCCTTGAGCTTGCCCGTGCCGCCGTACATGCGCAGCACCTTTTTGCCCGACTCCACGCCTGCGTCGCCCGTGAACAGCACCGTCTTGCCACCCAGCGTCATGCGGAAGATGAGCGAAGCGTTGTTGCACACGTTACGGTTGAACTCGCTGTCGTGCGAGTAGTAGAACTCAAAGTGCGCCGCGCCCACGTCCAGCTCATCACCGCCCGATACGATGCAGCACTTGTGCGCGATCAAGGGGAGAATGCGGTACATCTCGGCAGCTCCCGTGTCCAGATCCTCGCGCGCGATAAACTGCGCGGAGGGGAAATTATAGTAAATCTTTTCGACGTTCAGCGCATCGGGGTTGCCCTCCATCAGCTCGATAAAGCCGCGGATGTGGTCATTATGAGGATGCGTCAGAATCCACGCGTGCACCGTGGGCACCTCCTGACCGGTCAAGCCCTGCAGGTATTGTACAAGATACGGCATATCCTGCGGCCAGCCGCCGTCAATCAAAATCACCTTGTCGTCCTCGGTGGTGATGACAAAGCTCATCATCTGAATGTTGGTGATGGATTTTAACATGTGTACCGTGTTTTTCATAGTCATTCTCCTATATTTTTAAAATAAGTCGCTGTGTGTGCCGGTTCTAAGTAATTCCAGCACCAATCGATCTTCACAAATCCGATAAATCAAAAGCCAATCGGGCTTGATATGGCACTCACGCACATTACGATAGTTGCGCGAGTTTTCCAATGCATGGTCACGATATTTATCCGGAAGTGTCTTTTGCTCCGAGAGTATCGTAACCACCGTCATCAGATCCTGCGGATTACAACCACGCTTAACAGCAAGTTTGTAATCCTTTTTGAATTGTCCTGAAAACTCAATCTTCAGCATCCAAAGCCTC
The DNA here is from genome assembly GCA_045658965.1 of Eubacteriales bacterium. Classification (GTDB taxonomy): domain Bacteria; phylum Bacillota; class Clostridia; order Oscillospirales; family CAG-272; genus SVQP01. The sequence goes on along the minus strand of JAZOVZ010000053.1, from coordinate 22,127 downwards.
CATTAAGGCCTCTACACTATCAAACGGGCCATACATATCCTCGCCCTTTTCCGCAGCCTCTATGGTAGCAAGCGTGACAGCATTGGGGACCTCACGTGTGATTGCAAACGGAATTGCATTCTCGCGTATTGCCTGACGGAGAAAAATATTGATCGCGGTAGAAAGATCCATACCAAAATCGGCAAACAGTGCCTGCGCCTGCGCCTTGGTTTCGGCGTCAATGCTGATGTTCGTAGATACTTTAGCCATATTGTTACTCCTTTCAATCAGTATATCTTTTCAATAACAGTATAGCATATCATGCGCAGTTTGTCAACATTTTATGCGCATCAATTCACGAAATCGTATGACTTATGCGCATATTATACACAAATTATCGAGAGCAACATCACAACTTGTAGGGGGCGACGTCCTCGACGCCCCGGGCAGGTGCAAAGAACTTATCACATAGCAAAAAATAGAATACGCAGGCGGGCTGTCGAGGACGTCAGCCCCTACCGATGGACGATTTACATAATCGTGAATATTGCTGCGGTCGATTCTTTAATCACTCCACAGAAGATCGTATTTAGGCAATTAGGGGTTTTCGTTTTACAAAAACCCCGAGGGAAAATCCCTCGGGGAAAATCATGTGCTATTTTATTTTGTCAGATCATTTGCCAAGAAATACGGTGTTCCAGATCTCGGTAAAATTAGGAAGCCCCACCGCCGGCGATGCAGCCGACGTGGTAGCCATAACAAAATCCAAAAATTGCTGGCGCACCGCAGGATCAACCTCGGCATTTACCTTTTCGGTCTTCAGCTCGTCGTACATTTTTTGATAAAATGCAAGCAGTTGTTGATTGGTTTCTTCGCGGTATTTGACCACATTCGCAATACTCATCGCGGTTCCTTGTGCGCCCACGTCACCGGGACCTTTGGATTGCACGTCCCGAAGAGCATACAGTGCCTCTTGAATATGCTGTGTATCCGCAAGTATTTTTTCGATTTGCCCAAGTGCGTATTCAACAGTAATTTCAATGCTTTTGGTTTCTTGTGCGTTTTCTATGGTCGTAGTGTTTTCCGACATATCTTTATCCTCCAAATATTCATTCGGCGGACACGCAAGGCATATTGTATTTTCTGCTACGAAGCGTGCCCTGCCGTTTTTGACAAGACCTTTCGCCCTTTTGGGGTAGGTCGCTTCATAAACTTTTCCTTGCTCATCAACTACAATCACGTTTTTTTCGATGGGTGTCGCCCCCTTTGTATCTGATTTTGCATGTATTTGTGACTCCGTTTTTTCTGATGGGTGCCGTCCCCGTTCACGTTTTTATTGTAGCATATATGGGTAATTTTGTCAAGACCAATCACCCGAAATCGAAACAATTGTAGGGGAGGCGTCTCGCCTCCCGCCGTTTCGCACATCCTGATTCGCGGGAGGGGAGACCCCTCCCCTACGGATAATTTTTTAATTATTCGATAAACATCGCATCGCCGAACGAGAAGAATCGATACTCTTCCTTTACGGCGGTTTCGTATGCCTCCATGACCTTTTCCTTGTTATAGAACGCGGACACAAGCATGATCAGCGTGCTTTCGGGCAGGTGGAAGTTGGTGATCAGCGCGTCCATTGCCTTGAACTTGTAACCGGGGTAGATGAAAATGCCGGTGTCTCCCGAGATAGCGGGAATGGTGCCGTCCTCGAGCGCAACGCTCTCCAGGGTTCTGCAAGAGGTGGTGCCCACGCAGATGACTCTGCCGCCCTTGGCGCGACGCTCATTGATCAGATCCGCGCTCTCTTGGCTGACCGAGATGAACTCGGTGTGCATGACGTGCTCGTCAAGTCTTTCCGCCTTAACGGGACGGAACGTACCAAGACCCACGTGCAGCATGACTGGAGCAATAGCAACGCCCTTGTCACGGATCTTTTGCAGCAGCTCGGGCGTAAAGTGCAGTCCCGCGGTGGGTGCGGCAGCCGAGCCCTCCTCGCGTGCGTACACGGTCTGGTACCTGCTCTGATCCTTGGGCTTTTCGGTAATATAGGGAGGCAGGGGGAGAATGCCCACTTGGTGCAATACGTCGTAAATGTTGGCGTGCTTTTCGCGGTCAAAGTCAAACGCGATCAGTCTGTTGCCCTCCTCGGTGATATCCACCACCTTACCCGTCAGCATGCCCTCGCCAAACACCAGCTCCATGCCCATCTTGGCTCTCTTGCCGGGCTTGACCAGGCATTCCCAGGTATCCAGCTCGCGCTGGCGCAGCAACAGCAGCTCAATGTTCGCCTCTTCCCTGCCTGCCACGTGCCCGTACAGGCGCGCGGGAATGACTTTGGAATCGTTGATGACCAACACGTCCTCGGGACGCAGATAGTCGATGATATCGTAAAAATGCTTATGCTCAATCGTGCCCTTTTCGCGATTCAGCACCATAAGTCTGGAGCCGTCGCGCACCTCTGCGGGGTGCTGGGCGATCAGTCGCTCGGGCAGATCGTAGTAAAAATCTGCGGTGCGCAGGTCGGTGGGGGCTTTTTTATTGATAATGACGCTCATAATAATTCTCCCTGCCGCCCTTGGCGGCTCAAATAGTATTGCAAACTTCACCGTGGAGCTTTGCTCCAAAAATGGGATCACCCATTTTTAGGTGAAGTTTAAGCGTGAATAGTTAAGCAAACAGAAATATGACGTGAACTTTCACGCTATGTGTCCTTCCAATGGTTTTGTCATATACTGTCGTATCGGGCGCGCCCTGTCGGGCACACCTCTACATAATACATTATAATATAAAACTGCATATTTTTCAAGCGCTTTTTGAAAATTTCACACCCTTGGAGGCTACAGATATGAGCAAATTCCCCTCTCCCCTCTTTCGCGGCAGCGCGACCGCGCTGATCACGCCCTTTCTGGGCGGCAAGATCGATTTTGATTGCTTTGAAAACCTGGTTGATGCCAATATTCGCGGCGGTGCGGACGCCCTTGTGGTGGCGGGCACGACAGGCGAGGCGAGCACGCTGACCCCCGACGAGCAAGCCGCGCTTTGCGCCTGCGCCGTGCAGGTTGCGGACGGGCGCGTGCCCATCATCGGCGGTGCCGGATCAAGCGATACCGCCCACGCCTGCTCTCTTGCGCGGCAGATGTGCCGCGCGGGCTGCGACGCGCTGCTCTGCGTCACGCCCTATTACAACAAAGCTACTCCACGCGGCATGGAGCTGCATTTCGGTGCCATCGCAGATGCTTCGGAAAAGCCCATCATTCTCTACAACGTGCCCGCGCGCACCGGCTGCTCCCTTTCCGTCCCGGTCTGCAAAGCCCTCTCGGCTCACCCCAATATCCGCGGCATCAAGGAAGCCTCGGGTGACGTGGGGCTTGCCGCGCGCATCATTGCCGCGTGCGGTGACGATCTGCCCTTGTATTCCGGCTGTGACAACCTCACCCTGCCCTTGCTTTCTCTTGGTGCTGCGGGCGTGATTTCGGTGGTAGGCAATATCATCCCATCGGTCATGCACGCCATCTGCCACACCTATTTTGCAGGGCAGCACGAAAAAGCTGCCCGTGCGCATCTTGGCGTGCTTTCTTTGATGGATGCCAGCATGGCGCAGGTCAATCCCGTGCCCATCAAGACCGCGTGCGCCATGATGGGGCTGTGCCGCGAGGAATTCCGTCTGCCGCTCTGCCCCTTGCAGGAGCATGAAAAGCGCGTGCTTGCCGAGCTTTTGCGCGAGTACGGGCTGACGGACTGACTCAGAAAATCGTGTAAATTATCCCGCGCCCATAGATAGGAGCTACGCACCGGGAAAATATCGTGTAGAATCAGATACTTGAAATATCGAGCCGTAGGGGGCGACGTCCTCGACGCCCCATCCTACAAAACTTATTTTTTTACAATGTAATAAGTTCTTATCACCGAACTCGGGGCGTCGAGGACGTCGCCCCCTACGGCTCGATATTATACTTGCTTTGATCTGCAGATCGGGCTGATTATTTTCAGCGGACTACAAAACACCCCAAAGCAGCCTTTCCTTCACGCAGAAAAACCGCTCACATGAGCGGTTTTTCCATGATATATTGCATTTATTCCAGCCCGTCCAGCTTTTTCTCCATCTTGGACAGGTTCTTTTCTACCGTCTTTTCCATCTTCTTGAATCTGGACGAAACAGTATTTTTCTTGGCAGTGATGATCTGGCGGAACGCATCGTGCGGGTTGCCCAGCGCATTGGTATACACGATACCCGCGTCGATATTGACCGTATTGAAGATCAGATCCAGCATATCCCACGCGATGGGATCGCTCATGTACTTGCGCTTGAGCGCGATCTCGTAGTACGCGGGCTTGACCGTACGCAAGGATTCGGAAGCCATGACCTCCAGCACCGCGCCAAGCATCTGATATCTGTCATCCTTGACCGTTACGGGGATGGCATACACGGTAAACTGGTCGTGCTGCAGCGTGCCGTACTTGGGCTGTGCCTCGTCGTACTTGGGCATGGGCACGATGCCGTAAGCATCCTCCATGTTACGGATATCGCCCATCTCAGCAGCAACCAAGCGCGTGGTGCACATTGCACCGTCGCCTCTTGCAAACGCGATACGGATATCGTCCTGCTCAGCGTCCGCACCGGTATGCGGATACACCAGCGTGCCGCTTTCATAGAACAGCTTGAGTACCTTATCCGCCACGTTCGACAGTCTGGCGGTATCCACTACGTACTCATACTCGCCGTCCGCATTCTTCTCCACCAGCGACAGATCGCACGAAGCCCAATAGGGGTCGGTGCTGATAAAGGGCGAGGTGATCAGACCAAAGAAGTCACCCTCATCCTTTTTGCCGTTACCGTTGAGATCCTGATAAAAGTCCTCGGCAAGCGCAGCCTGGAAATCCAGCGTCCATTCACCGTTGTTGACCGCCTCGTACAGATAAGGCACCTGCTTATTGTCAAAATCGACCTTATTGAACATGGTGACAAACGCAAAGCGATAGGTGGACAGCGCGATCATACCCGTTGCGCTGTACTGCTTGCCGTTATACGAGATGACCTCGTTATAGTCCTGCGTCCAGTAGTTCTGTGTCAGGTCAAGATATTCCAGCCCCGTCATATCGCGGAAGGTGCCCTCCAGCGAGGACTGCAGCACCAGATAGCACGCACCTGCCAAAAGGTCGTATTCATCCGAGCCTGCCAGCACCGCTTTTTCCACCTCGGCAATCGGCTTTGACTGGTCTACCTCCTCGATCGGGTGGGACACGATATTGATATTGAGTCTGTCACCCACGTGGATGTTTCTGTTAAAGATCGCATCGTTGACCGGCTCGGAATTCAGCTCCGGCACGGCAACCTCGTCCCACGTCCAGCCAAGATATGCACGGCTGATGATGGTAACGTCCTCACCGTCATACTTGAGATCGGCGGGGATATTGTCAAGCTGCGTCGGCTCACCCGTTTCACTGTTGACGGTGTCATCGGTCGGCCCGTCCGTGTTTTCGGCACAAGCTACCAGCACAGAAATCATGGTAGCAAATACAAGGAGAAGTGCGAGTAACTTTTTCATGACGCTTTTCCTTTCCGTTATACTCTATATGACATCACTCAAGCAGCTTATCCAATTTGTTTTGCAGCTTGGCAATCTGTTTGGTCACGTTTTTATCCATTTTCTTGCAGGTAGACGACACCGTATTCTTCTTGGACGATGCAATGGTACGCATGGTCTGGTGAGGGCCACCCAAGGCGTTGACGTACACTACCGCAGGGTCAATGCGCATGACGTCAAAGATCATATCCAACATTTCCCACGCGATCGGGTCACTCATGTACTTGCGCTTGAGCGCGATCTCGTAATACGCGGGCTTGACCAGTCGCTCGGACTCGGATGCCATCACCTCCATGGTCGCACCGATCATCTCCAGCTTTTCCTCGCTTGCCGTTACGGGAATGCAGAATACCGTAAACTGGTCGTGCATGATGGTGCCGTACTCGGGCTGCGACGCCTCATACTTGGGCACGGGCACGATGCCGTACGCCTGCTCCATATTGCGCAGGTCGGGCTGCTCAACGGCAACCAGACGCAGCGTGGTCATGGCACTCTCGCCGCGCGCAAATACCTCGCGCATCAGATCCTGCTCGACGTTGTCGGTAATGGCGTCATACACCGAGGTGCCGCCGCAATCGTACAGCAGGTACAGTACCTTATCCATAACGTCGGAGTAACGCGCGATATCCAGTACGAACTCATACTCGCCCTCCGCATTCTTTTCTACGATGGGCAGGTCGCAGGATGCCCAATACGCATCCACGTTGATGCCCCAGCAGGACACAAAGCCAAAGAAATCGCCCTCGTCTGCCTTACCGGAGCCGTTGGTATCGCGATAAAAGTCCTCGGCAAGTTTTGCCTGATAATCCAGAGTCCACTCGTTGTTTGCCACCGCCTCGTACAGATACGGAACAGCCTTGTTATCAAACTCGTCCTTATTAAACAGCGTTACAAAAGCAAAACGGTAAGTGGACAGCGCGATCATACCGGTTGCCGTGAACTGCATGCCCTGATAGCTGATGGCATCATTGTAGTCCTGCATCCAGTAATCCTGCTCAAGATCCAGATACTGCAGATCGGTCAAGTCGTAAAACGTACCATCCAGTGCCGCAGGAGCAGCCACGTAAGCAGCACCTGCCAGCAAATCATAGTCCGCAGATCCTGCCTTGACGGCACGCTGCACCTCCTCGACCGGCACGTACGCGCTGGGATCCTCAATGGCAGCCGACACGATGTTGACGTTCAAACGGTCGCTCACCGCGATATTGCGGCTAAACATCGCATCGTTGACCGGCTCGGAGTTGATCTCGGGCACGTATACCTCATCCTGCGTCCAGCCCTGCATGGAGCGGCTGATCACGACGATATCCTCACCGTCAAATTTCAAATCTGCGGGCACACCGTCCAGCACGGAGGGATCGGTGGTCTCTTGCACTACGGAATCGTTTGCCTGTTCCTGCTGCCCCTCGGCGCAGGCAACAAAGGAAATCAACAGGGTCGCAATCAATAACAGTATCGCTACGGTCCTTTTCATGTCGGAAAATCTCCTTTATTCCAGATTGTCCAGCTTACCCATGATTTTAGTAAGCTGTTTGTTCATTTTGTTTGTTATTTTACTGTATTTCGAGGCAACGGTATTCTTTTTCCCCTGAATAATGGTACGCAGGGTATGGTGAGGATAGGTCAAAGCTTCACCGTACACCACGCCCGCATCCACGATTACGCGGGCAAAGACCAGATCCAGCATATCCCACGCAACGGGATCACTCATATACTTGCGCTTGAGCGCGATCTCATAATACGCGGGCTTGACCGTGCGCAAGGATTCGGAAGCCATGACCTCCATGGTTGCGCCGATCAGCTCTATCTTCTCGGAAGCTGCAGACGCGGGAATGCAGAACACCGTGAACTGGTCATGCATCAGCGTGCCGTATTCTTTTTGGTTGGCATCATATTTGGGCATGGGCACGATGCCGTACAGCTGCTCCATATTACGCACGTCAGGCTGCTCGGCTGCCACCAATCGCAACGTTGCCATAGCTGCCCTACCGTCCGAGAACATCTTGCGGATCTCGTCCTGCTCGGTATTGTGGGGCACCTCTTTATAAAGGTAAGTGCCACCGCACTCATAGAAAAGGTTCAGCACCTTATCCACCACGTCGGAAAGTCTGCCGGCATCCAGCACCCACTCGTACGCACCATCCGCATCCTTCTGTACCAGCGGCACGTCACATGCGCTCCAATATGCATCCACGTTAAGCCCCGGGCAGGTAACGTGACCGTACAGATCCTCCTCGTCCTGCTTACCGTCACCGTTCAGATCCTGATAAAAGTCCTCTGTCAGCGTAGCCTGGTAGTCAAGCGTCCACTCGTCATTGTTGACCGCCTCATACAAAAGCGGCAGGCTCTTATCTTCAAACATATCCTTATTGAACATGGTCACGAACGCAAAGCGGTAGGTAGAGAGAGCGATCATACCCGTAGCGGAATACTGTCTTTCTCCATAGGAAATGACGTTGTTGTAATCCTGCATCCAGTATTCCTGTTCAAGATCAAGGTATTCCAGATCGGAAAGATCACGGAACGTGCCCTTGACCGTTGAGCCAAGTGCCACGTAGCACGCGGCTGCAACCAGATCGTAATCCTCGCTGCCTGCCTTGACCACGCGCTCGATCTCTGTGATAGGCTTGAACTGGTCGGGATCCTCAATGGGCTTGGATACGATATTGACACCGAGTCTGTCGCCCACCGTGATATTGCGGTTGAACACGGCATCGTTGACGGGATCGGAATTGAGCTCGGGTACGGCAACCTCATCCTGCGTCCAGCCCTGCAGAGAGCGGCTGAGAATGACGACGTCCTCTCCGTTGAATTTCAGGTCATCGGGAATATTGTCAAGCTGCTGCGTCTCATTTTCGGCAGAAACCGTATCCCCCTCTCCCCCTGCATCGGGAGCATCCACACACGCTGCCAAGGGAATAAGAAGCGTGGCAAAGATCAAAAGTATTGCAAGATAGCGCTTCATAGGAAAAACCCCTTTCACTTATTGTTTTTATTATATCATATACGGAAACCAATGTCAAGAAAAAACGTGCCGTAGCCGTACGGGAATCGAACCAAGTTGGTTTTGACTCCCGTGCGGCTATACATGCAAAAAGAACTGCCCCGAAGCTCGGAGCAGTTCCCTTTTTTGATTGATTAAAGTCTGTTCTTGATATACTTGAGCACCATGCGTCTACCAAAGCGTACGCGCTTGTGCACGTTATTTCTCAGGTCGCAATACAGCGCTGCTACCTGCTTCATCTGCGGCACGGTCATGCCGTGTCCGAATTCCTCGGCAGCGATAGCATCCATGATCTCACCCATGCGGTGCTCGCTGACGGGCATTTCCTCGGCAGGAGGTGCGTTGGGATCCTCTTCCTCGTCGGGTGTCTCGTACTCGGGAGCTCTGCCCAGCACGTCGTCCAGATCCAGCGCAATTCTGCGCGCGTACTCGTCCTTGAACTCACCCGCCTCGGGTGCAAGACCGTAGATATCCAGCAGATTGTGCAATGCGTCAATGACGGTGTAGCTCAATTCCCTGCGGTCTTCCTCGCTCGTATTCTGTCCGAAATGCTCGGAGAGCACGGTCTCTGCTGCGCTGTCGCGCTTAAACTGCGCTGCAGCAGCACGGTTCTTTAAGTATACAAGCACTGCGATCACAGCACCTGCCACGATAGCAACCGCCAAAAATACCAGCATTGCAATGATGGCTCTGCGGCGCTCCAATTCTTCGGCAAGTGCTTCCTCGTCGATCTCCTCTTCCTCTTCGGGATCGTACTGATCGATCATATCGTCGATCTGATCCTTGATGGAGGGAGGAGGCGTGGAGGAGCTGTTGTCATCACCCGGAGCGGAGCTTTCACCGCCGCCGTACATACCTGCATAGTATGCGGGCGTGCACTCGTACTGTACCCAGCCGATGCCGTCAAAGAACACCTCGATCCATGCGTGCGCCTCATAGTCGTGCACGTAGGTAGCAAATCTGCCTGCAGCACCGTTATCCTTATTGGAGTGGAAATCGCAGGCGATATAGCCCTCGACGTATCTTGCGGGAATGCCGTACTCACGCAGGATCAGACATGCGGCAGATGCAAACTGCACGCAATATCCTTCCTTGGTATTGACCAAGAAGTTCTCTACGCCGTCCAAGGAACCGTCTACCAGCTCAAGATTGGGCGTGATGGTGTAGACACAGCCCATATCGTCAATGATATAATCAATGACCGCCTTGACAAGATCGTTTCTGTGTGCCCACGCCGCATCAAAGGTTGCGCCCGGCACAGCTGCTGCCGTAAAATCGTAAGGATGCTTGACGATCTCGTAAATGGGCTCGTCGTAAGCCTCCTCGTCGATCACGGTGATCTTTTCAAACAGAACGTCCACCATGGTCGCGTCCGCGTCAGGACAAGCGATATACTCGCCCGTCTCCGCACCGTTCTCGTCCACTTCCTTGATATAGTAGGTGTTGCGCTCGAAATCGATCTCCATCTTGGTACCGATGGGATAGAACTCGTCGTGCGTCACCGCCTCAAAGTGCTCAAACTCACCCGTAGGCACCTTTTCCTTGAAGGTTGCGTTTTGGAGGATCTCGTCCGCAAGCTCTGCAATGATACCGCTGCCGCTCTTGCCGGTATAATACTTATACACGTAATCGGTATAGTTGGTATCGTCCTCCTGATCGTCCACGTCACCGCCAAGCAGCACGCGTGCGATCTCGCGGCGATCCTCCTCGCTGCCCGAAATATAGCGGTGCAAGAGAGAGTCGGTATTTTCGGTGGTCACGCTCTCGACGCGGTAGCTGCTGTCCAGCTCAAGCACGTACTCGTTGCCCTCGCCGTCACGCAGCACGATGACTCTTTCCTTGGTATCGTAATCCACGTCCTCGTTGCGGTGCACGAAGGATGCCACCGCCAGGCTGCTCTTGCGGTAGGTGATGGTGGTCAAGCCCTTTTCGGGCACATCCTCTTCCACCTTGACAATATACGTGGTCTTGACGTCCTGTCCGTAGGACATCTGCTCAACCGTGTAGGATTCAAACGCCAGCACCAGCTCCTTTTGCAGATTGAACTCTGCAATATCCGCACTCAGAATGCCGATCCAATCCTTGTCGGTCTTGATGGGCGCGAAAGCAAGCGAGCTGTATTTGGTTCCCGCCTCTGCAAAGTCACGGCCGGTCAGAATACCGTCGTAATAGTTGATAAATGTATGCTCGCTCTTCTCTACGTTACCGTAGCCGTACAGCCCGCGGCTCTGGTCGAACACGCTGGGCAGATACAAAAGCGAATCAAAGCTGTTGACACGGCGCATATGTACCGTCATGGCAACGAAGCCGTAGTCGGTGTACTTATGATACTTGGTTAAAAAATCATGGCTTTGATCAAAGATCTCCAGACCGTCGTGCGAAAGGTGATAGAAATCGTAGAACATCTTATCCGCGGGATGCTCGTCAATCTTCCACAGATCACGGTAGGCGTCAAACGCACCGGGATTCTCGGGATCATCGGTCGAGCCTGCGGGATACCACGCGCCGTCCTTGTAATCCACACCGATCCAGCCGCGCAGATACAGGTTTGCCGCATACTGCGACTCGATAAAGAAGATCTGCGTGCCGTCGAATTGCATATGCTCAAGATCGGTGGAGTGGGGCTTGAAGTTATCCTGATCCAGCTCGTATTCCAGCTCGTCCAGGCGTTCGTCGTCTCCCATGAGCGCGGCAGTCACGTAAGCACGTGCGTACGCGATCTTCTCGTCCAGCACCTTGATGATCATGTGCTTTTTGATGCTCAGCGCGGGAATGATGACGATCAGAAGGCACACCGCCAGCATCATGGCTGCGGCAAAGCCACCCATGGCGCTTCTTGCGCTGTCGGTCTCGCGCTCGTACTTGCGTGCGGCACGAATCTGCTTTCTGATCTCCTTTTTATGCAGCTTTTCCTGCTTTTTTTGCAGCTTTTGCTGCTTCTTTTCCTGCTCGGTCAGACGCTGCTTTTTGGGTTTCTTTTTCTTTTCCTTCTTGACGATATAAGACGAGATCTCTTCCTCTACCGTCTTATCCTTGTTCTTGCGCTTTTGCCGTCTTGCCTGCTTGGCAAGCTTGCGTTGCAGCTTTTTCTCGGCTTTTTCGCGCTTTTTCTGCAAATATTCCTCGGGGTATTCGGGCTTATCCTGCTCCACGAACAGCTGCAGCTTGGTATCGTACTTATCCGCATCCACGCGGCGGCGGAACATTTTGTCGTACGCATACATGACCAGCACAGCGGCAACCGATGCGATCAGCACGCCCGCGCCAAGTCCGCTGGACGCCACGTTGAACACGCACACCGGCACCACGAACAAAAGAATTGCAATGGTGGGCAGCACGGGGCGGGTACGCTTTGCAAGCAGCGGCACGAAGATCGCCGACAGCGCAAGCGCCATGACCAGCAAGCCGTCCGCACCGTAGGCGGTCAGCTTTTCAATATAGTAAGCCGCAAGCGACTCACCCGAGGTCATATTCGGCACGCCGATACCAAAGTTGGTCAGATACACGGTGAACTTGGACAGATACAAGCGGCACAAAAAGCCGTTGTAGAGTGCCAGCACACCCTCTACTACGTTCGGCGTCATGACGGCAATGCCGGCTGCGCCCAACGCCACACCGCCAAGCGCGGTAAAGCGGTTATAGAACAAAAGACCGAATACTGCGGTGGCAAACACAGCAAGCACAAGCATCTTGCCCTCGCTGACGCAAATACCAAACCCATACGAGCCGGTAAAGCCGCCGCCAAAGAACATCATCAGCGCCCAAGTCAGGCACATGACCACAAAGAGGCGGCAAACGTAACCGAATACGCGCGTGCCAAGTCCCCTGCCCGCTTGGTCGGGCGGACACAAAAGCGGTCTTTGATGCTCGGGGATGAGCACCGCTTGCTTTTTCTGCTTCTTTTGCTTAGGCTGCTTTTTTGCCTTTACCTTTTTCTCTTTTTTCGCCACGGTGCTCACCTCCCCTCATTTTGCTCGGGCAATCTGCCCTCGACCAGCACAAGTCCGTTTTCGGCAAGCTGTCCGCGACAGCCCTCGATATAGCGCAACCGTTGCGCGCGGTTTGCAAATCTCTCCTCGGGATTATACAGCATGACCTGCGAAGAGCCGAAGGTTGCGCCCTCGGTCATACCCGGAATGGAGCACAGCGCGCTGACCGACGCGCGGTCGATGGCACCCGTGACAAAGATCTGCTTGGTGCTCTGCGTTTCGGATGCCATGGCGCAAAGTCTTGCCACGGTATCCTCGGGCGCGCAAAGCGGAGCGGTGGCAAACTCACGGAAGATCAGCTCAAAATCCTCCTTGCCGTGCAGGGTGACGCAATACGCGCCCGCCTCGCTGCGGCGGTCAAACCACATCAGGTTGACGATCTTGCCGTTGCGGAATTCCTCCAGCAGCACGGCAACGGTCAGCTCGACCACGCCGTCGGCAAGGTACTCGTTCATATCCTCATAGTAAATATCCTCGGCGAGCAAATGCTCCTCCTGTCGCTCGGGCAGCGCATCCTTACGCGCCTGCTCGGCTGCGGCGCGGAATTCTTCGCGCATAGCATCCTTTTGCTCACGCGAGAGCTTGATGCCCTGGTCCTTGGCAAGCGCGACCGCGCTCTTGATCTTGCGCTTTTCTGCCTTTTTCTGCGCCTTTTCCTGCTTGCGGGTCAGCTCCTCAAGCGTGATAGGCTTGGGAGGTGCATCCGGGAAGGTGCGCGCCAGATCACAGTACACGTTGGTAATATTGGCAGTACCGGTATTGTACTCCTTGACGATCATCTGCTCACTCTTGGAAGACAGCTTCCAGTGAATGCTCTTGAGCGAGTCACCCATGCGGTAATCGCGGATGTCGCTGACCTCCAGACGGTCATACGAAATGGGCGAGCGTACCGTTCTCGACACGCTGTCCGAGATTGCCTGCGCATCTGCCTCGTCGAGGTTGAGCTTTCTGGGCAGAACGTAGACCTGATTGTAATTCTCCACGTCCACGCGCACGCGCATCAGACGGAAGAAATCGTATACGTAAAAGCACTTGACACCGATATCGTACGTACCGCGGAAGCGGAAGCGCACCTCGTTGCCCACGTCGTAGCTGGAGAAGGGTGCCAAAGCAAGGCGCACGGTACGCATGGTGCAGCGCACGCTGTTTGCCTGCGGCAGCCACATCTGCGCCTCCACGAAGGGATAGGCAAAGATCGAGCCGTTGTTGACGCGGAAGTGATACTCGTAAGGCTGGTTCTTTTCCACGGTTGCCGCGTCCGACATCATGTACACGCTCAAGGACATCTTGGCGCTGAGCATGTAAAGGAACAGCACGGGCAAAAGGAACACAAGGAAAATGAACAGAATATGCGAGAAGGCATTATTGAGCGCCTGCGTAAAGATCAGCGCAGCACCCAGAATGCCGAGATACCACCAGAAATTGCCCGTCAGCGCAACCGTTGCGCCTCGCTTGCCCATATCCTTGCCGCGCTTGTACGCTTCCCTCTCCTTTTTGGTAGAGGGCAGACGGATCTTGGACGCCAGCGCGACCGTGGTATCGTTGATAAAGATCTCTTTGAAGTTTTTCTCTCTTGCATCCGCCTCTTTCTTTTTGTACCAGATGCGGTACAGCACGATCAGCGTGCCGAGCAGCAGCAAAGCCGAGATCAGCACAAAGGGCGTGACGTGCTTGACGGTAATGCCGTCCTCCACGTACTTGTCCACACCGCGCAAGCGAGAGGCAAGTCCTGCACCGCAAGCAATGCAAAGCACGCTTGCCAGCGCATCCAGTCCCGCCACGATGGCAGCCCACAGCGTCATGTGCTTGACACTCTTGGGGCCGAAGCGGAACAGGTTAAAACCTACGACCAGTGCGTAGCAAAGGGTGCAGATCAGCGCACCGAAATACAGCACGCCCGCTGCCTGTAACCCAAGCAGCGCACCCAAAATATTTTCCTCGGTCAGCTTGAACAAATCAAGGTATTCTTCCAACCCTGCAAGCTCTCCACCCGAGAAATACGAAAATAATCCCATGCCGCTCGCGTGCAGATCCAGCACGTCCGGAACTGCGATGCGTACGGCATCCAAGCAGACAAACACGATCTGGCAGACAAGCAGCGCGCCCGAAAGAGCCCAGAGCAGAATGCGGTAAAGCTTGGCGTAATCCACAGGCTTTGCCTTTTTCTTTGCCTTGGTCTTCTTTTGCACGAACGAATGTCCGCAACCGTCACATACCTTGGGGTTCAGCGGCAGTATCTTGCCGCAATCGGGGCATTTGGTTGCCACCGTCGCACCGCAACTCATGCAGTACGTTTTATTCGCAGGTATGCTTTTGCCGCACCTTGGACAGAGTTTGGTCTGTTCCATGCGCTCTCTCCTTTACTCAGACAGATGCCTTGGTCTCTCTCTTGCCCTTGTAAGGCACTTCGATGGTGCGCAAGATCTCACCAAGCACGTCGTTTGCCGTGATGTGGTTGAGCTTTGCCTCCTGCTTGAGCATCAGACGGTGGCTGATGGCAGCGCGGAAGATGGCTGCGATATCATCGGGCAATACGTAATCTCTGCCGCGCAGGAACGCGTAGGCGCGTACAAGATGCATCAGAGCAACGGTTGCACGGGGAGATGCGCCCAGAGAGAGCGAGGGATGCTTTCTGGTTGCGCAGATCAGGTCTACCATGTACTTATACAGCTCGTCGTTGATCTCGACCTTGGTGACCAGCTCTCTGATCGCCTTGATCTCTTCCACGCTCAGCACCGCATTGACCTGTTCCAGCGGGCTGCTCTCGCGGCGCGCCTTGATGATGTTGATCTCCTCCTGCGCGCTGGGATAGCCCATAAAGATCTTGAGTGCGAAACGGTCGAGCTGTGCCTCGGGCAGCGGATAGGTACCTACGTAGCCCGTGGGGTTCTGGGTTGCGATAACCATAAAGGGATCCGGTACCGCCATGGTCTCGCCGTCAACGGAAACCTTATTCTCTTCCATTGCCTCAAGCAGTGCCGACTGGGTCTTGGGGCTGGCACGGTTGATCTCGTCTGCCAGCAGCAGATTACACATAACCAGACCCGTGCGGAACTCGAACTCTTCCTTTTGTCTGTTATAAATGTGGAAACCGGTGATGTCGGAAGCCATAACGTCGGGGGTGAACTGTGCACGCTTGAAGCTAAGACCCGTGGTCTTTGCCAGCGCGGATGCCAGCGTGGTCTTACCCGTGCCGGGTACGTCCTCGATCAGCACGTGAGAGCCGGAGAGCATGGCGGTCATGAGCATGATGATCTCATTTCTCTTGCCTACGATGACCTTCTCTACCTCTGCAATGGCAGCCATGATCTTGCCGTGTGCCTCTTGCATTTCGGGGGACATGGTGGGGGTGTTGTTTTGGCTTTCGGTGTTCATATTCGTTTACTTCCTTTCAAAAGCTATATGTAGTCATTATATCACAGTTTAACAGTATTTTTCAATAGTCCAAACCGCCCCTTGCGCATTTTCTACATGTCAAGAAAAAAATTTACAATTTTGGAAAACGCAAAATAGGCACACCTGCCGCGGCAGGTGTGCCTTTTTTTGATCAAAAACGCGATCTTTGATTATTTTCTCACTTCCCCGTCCGAGCAATACACCCTATACGAAGCCGTGTTCGCATCCCAGCGTATATCCTTTGTCACAGCATGCACAGCAAAAGCACCCATATCAACAAACAGATAACTACAGTTTTTTTCATCATTCGTTCCTCCTTTGCAAAAGTCAAATTGATTGTGCTACTTATATAGACGCCTTTTTTGTCAAAAAGTTCGCGTTTTTTGAAAAATTTTTTCGTTTTTTTTGCTCACCAAGTGCACAAGGCGGCTTTTCCGAAGAAAAGCCGCCTTGAACGTGATCGCACCTCCCAATTGACGCAAGCGGGAGGAGGCACCCTTCTCCTATACTGCCGAAAAGTACGCAATCACTGTGCTTCAACATGGCTGAAGCTTGCCGTCCTAAGTGTCACGGTATACGTTGCAGTTTTATCGGGGTCATCCTTGAGACTGCCCGTGATCACGGTAACGACCGTCACCTCGACAATCTCGCCCTCAAAGAAACGGATAGTCACGGTCTGCTCGGTTGACTTGTACGCAAGATCGAATTTTTCCAGCTCTGCTTGATACGGCTCGTGATGCGTCACGTGCTGTGTCAAAAGCCAGACGTTATCCTCCTGCTTTTTCACATCCACCACACGGGAAGCGTCAAAGCCGTAGATCGGATCATTGACCAGCTTGGCAATAAATACCCTTGCTTCATATTCCGATTGTGCAACCTTTTGTCCGACTTCATTCTTAATATCTTTCTCACCGATCATGGTCGTCAGATAATCACCGTCATAGTAAAGCCTGGTTTTATCAAACTTCAAATGCTCTTTGTCGGTTCTGGTTTGCCAATTTATGTCGTAATAGTAATAGAACATCCTGCCAAAGACGACTCCGCGACGCTCGTCATAGAAAAATTCCCGATCCGCTCCGAGCAGCTCCTGCGTCAAATAATAGTTGTATTGGGTACGCGGGTCCGGGTAGTCGTAGGGCATATGCTTGATATCCATGAGCATATACGCATATTGCTTGAGCAGTATGACGTTATCCACGTGCGTATAGCTCTCCAACTCACTTCTGTCAATTTCCACACCCTCACTCTCCGTGAACCGTATGTCGAACACCAGCGTGGGCTCGATCCCCGTTGGCTCGTTTTTTTCAAATACGTAGGTCAGCTCCGCATTTGTAACAAAAAAGTCACGGTCGGTGTACAGCACCAGCCATACGTCCTGCGGCAACGCGCCCACGTAATCCAGCATGCCTCCGAGTGCTTCGATCAGGATCTCGCGCTCCTCCTTTGCATAAGCCCAATGCATCGCGGTCCACGTGCCGTCTTCATTTAGCCAAAATTCATACTCTTCGCAATTTTTGAATTTAAATTTTTTCGGCAGCTCCATGCAGTTGCGCCACTCCAGGTATTCCTCGGTTGAGGTTTCGCTGTAGATCTTGCGCTCAAAGCCGTCACTTTCGGTATATTCATATGCTTTTCCGTCCGCAAATACGCTCTTGGTGTGCACCGTTTCGTGCACATCCAGCGGCTCACAGATCGTTGTGACCGTGGTGTCCAGCAAAAACTCGTAAGACGTGGGCAACGCGCTGCGATTCTCGGCATATCTGCCCGTAGCAGTCGTATGCGCCTCGTGCCCTTCCTTGACCGAGGTCATTTTCATATCAATATCCGCTGCGTACACGCCTCTGGTTTGCATGCTTGTCTCAATCAGCTGCCACAGCTCGGTCATAGATTTGGGTTCGGGGCGTTTTTTCAGTGAATCGATCATATCGGGTAAAGCGCACGACGTAAGCAGCGTTACACATACAAGCAATACACAAACCGAAAACGTTGTTTTTTTCACGATTGATATCCTCCTTTGCAAAAAATTGATAGCTCTACTTATATAGACGATTTTTTTAGCAAGAAAGTCCGATTTTTTTGAAAATTTTTATTTTTTATTTTTCTCTGCTCAAGTGCACAAAACAGCTTTTCCGAAGAAAAGCTGCTTTGAACGTGTCGGTGTTTCCCGGCTTGTGCGGGAGTAAGACCCTCTGTAGCGGCGGGAGCAAGGTCTCACTGCGGCTCGGTCACACTCGCGTTCTGACATGCCACAGGCATGTCATTCATTGCGCTCGTGCCGCTTCGCTACCCCGCCCTACGGCGCAAAGCGCATCATAACTTGCCATAGGCAATCATAACTCTTCACTTGCCCGCAGGGCAATCATAGTTTCGGATGATGCGCGGGCGCATCATCCGAGACTTCCCGGCTTACCTCTTTGCGAGAAATCGATCGGTGCACCCTCGCGATAGTACGTAATGCCGTACTTTTCGCAGATATCGTACATTATGTTCAAATACTCCTTGCGGTTCTTGCTCTTAAGATGTGCCATGTAATACGCCTGCACCATGGATTTTTCCACGTGCGCCTTATGCGCCTCGGTCTGCGCCTCTTCCAGTGCCTTGACCCAAAGCGCGAGCATCTCGTCGGCAAACGGTGCTTGCTGATTTCTGTCCATGTGGCGCATCATCATATCCACGACGCTGTCGTAAATGCCAACGTGATTTTGCGCGGCAGCCTCGGTGGTCGCGTCAATATACGCGCGGATATTCTCCCAACCCGCACCGTAATAATCCTGCAAAAATTCATTCATGTGGCGCTGATACTCTTCCTCGCTCATGTCGGGATTCCACAAGAGCTTTGCCAGCAGATACGCGCGCAGCTCGCCAAACTCGCCCGAGGAGGACTGATAGTTGCCCTGCTCAAACATGCCGATGACGTGGTGATCCTTATAGAACTTGACGTTCGCACGCAGCACGCCCAGATTGGGGAACGGTGCGAGATAATACATGAAATTGGTGGTGTAGTCCCAGATATAGAGATTATCGCAGATCGCGCTCCATTCCTCAATGTCCTTCTTGAAGGCGGCATTGCGCTCGCAGCTTGCGTCGTCCAGCGGGTGTCCGAAGCAGCACTCGATGGAGCACAGACGGATGATGACGTTATCCGCGGGCTTGATGGTCTTGGGCGCTTGGCGCGTGTATCTGTACGCCAAGGTATCTACGTAAACGTTCGGGAACTCGTCCTTGATGTCGCCCGCAATGCGGTTGACAAAGGTGAGCAGCGAGCCCATGGGTGTACCCTCGCGCTCGTCGATCGCTTTGCAATTTGCGCACTGGCAGCCAAGGTGCTCGGCAGCCGAGTCGTTTTGCGAAACGGATACGATTTTGGCGCGGGGATTTTCGCGCAGCCATTGCTTGACGCGGTACAGCACGGTCCTATATACCTCCTCATCGGTCAGGCAGGGCTGCTTGCCGATCTCGTGCGGTTGCCCCGTCAGCGCGGAAAAGGTGTGTACAAACGGACCCGCATAGGAAATGCCGCCCTCCATCTGTATCACGTAGCCGCTGTTATCCTTGAGCTGAATGGACAGCACCTGATCGTGCTCCAGGTCATGCCAGAAGGAGTCACGCGCGATAAACGCAGGGCTGTAAACCTCGCAATAGTCCGCAGGAACGCGCACAATGGGATTATCGCGCACAACGGTATAGTCGGTCGCGTAAAAGCGCACACCGAGAAATTCTTCCAAAAAGGACACGACACCGTAAACGGTACCCGAGGTGCAGTTACCCGTAATATACAGCTTGCCGTTCTCTTCCAGAATAGCATAGCCGTCATTCTTGATCTGCGAACGCGCCGCCTTGACAGCCTCGGTATCGCGGTCAGTCATGCCGATCACGATCTCGTGCGCGACAGGCTCACCCTCATTCACGGTCAATTTATGTCCCGTTGCCTTTTCGGCATACTCGATCAGATACTCAGCCGCCATGGTAATGCCTTCAGCCGCATCGGGCTGTACGCAAAGAGAAAATTCGGCAAAAGCAACGCCGCCGATCTCCATCAGATCAACGGGATAGCCCGTATCGGGTACGGTCTCCTCGGGCTCGGTGGTCTGCTCGGGTTCCGTCTCGGTGGTCTGCTCGGGCACGTCACCTGCAGTAGTGTCCTCGGGCATATCGGGCGTAGTCGTGCAGGCTGCCAAGCAGGAAAGCGGCATCAGAAGTGCCAACAGAAAAGATAATTTTTTCATGGTAGTGCTCCTTTTTCATAAGATTTGGGGACAAACTTTACCAAGGCAGACCGTGGAAATAATGTCCCGTGCCGATAAAGCCGACTTGACGGAAGTCCTGCGGATTGTGGCGGATGATGTAGTCCATATAGGAAACGACCATCTTTGCGGTCAACAGGTAGCCTTGCGCGTTGAGGTGTCCGCCGATCCAGAAATGCTCGTAGAACTTCTCATCGTACACAGGGCCGTACTCGCGCAGGTCGATGACGTAGGTGTTGTCAAAATGCTTTGCCAGATCGTACATCAGCTCTCTGTGCGCATCCGCCTTTGCTTCAGCCTCGGCACCGTGATGGGGCGTTTTGGGCATGGTGATCAGGAAGAACTTCGCCTTGGGCTGGATCTGCTTGTAGCGCGAGATCAGCGCGGCAAATTCGCCCGCAAAGGTAGGCGCGTTCTTGGCAGGGTCCTCGGGATCGATATCGTCAAGCGAGCCGACGGGCAAGCCAAGACCCCACAGATCGTTGCAGCCCAGCGCCATAATGTATGCCTGACATGCAAGCTCGGGATTCCAATAGCCGTTTGCCTCGCCAAAGGATTGCAGATACTCGCGTGCCGTCATACCACCGCGGGAGAAATTGTACACCTTGGTGCCTGCCATACGGG
The DNA here is from genome assembly GCA_045658965.1 of Eubacteriales bacterium. Lineage (GTDB taxonomy): Bacteria > Bacillota > Clostridia > Oscillospirales > CAG-272 > SVQP01. Next base: position 1,309 of record JAZOVZ010000053.1, on the reverse strand, counting down.
CAATGTACTGCCCCCAGGAGATATCGTAGATATCGTGATAGCCGCGCTGTCCGTCGGGAGTCATGGACTCCAGCTCACCCGAGGAAAGACTGTCGCCCACGCAGGCAATGGAGCGGAAGATGCCGACAAAGCCGCCGTCGCTGACCAGATTGTCCAAAGGCTTTTCATCGGGGATTGCGTAAAAATCGTTGATATTCATGGATATACCTCCTGTAAAAGAGCTTTTTTTCAGTATAACACAAAATGATTGAAATAACAAGACAACGAAAGCACGAACTTTGCCTTTAAATTTTGTGCATATTTTTCAAGTTTTTTTGATCAAAAGTACTTGACAAACAAAAACGCTTGTGATATCATATATGGGTACGCGAAAGCGTATGGCCTGCGGCGTTAGCTCAGCTGGATAGAGTGTTTGGCTACGAACCAAAAGGTCGGGGGTTCGAGTCCCTTACGCCGCGCCAAAAATCCGAAAGCTTTTAGCTTTCGGATTTTTTGTTTGTGCCGCAGGCACATCATCGTTTGCGTGCCCAACGCAACATCGTTTCGAGCAGAGCGAGAACATCATTGCCGCCTTGCGGCACAAACAAACGATGTTGCGACAAGTCGCAAATGATGTGGGCTGCGCCCAATGATGACACGGCTGCGCCGTGAATGATGTTGCGCTGCGCGCAAACGGAATGAAATTGTTCAGTTTTCAAAAAAACATTGTTGATTTTCTCCTCAACGCATGATATAATTGATCCGTAAGGGCGGTGATATCGTGAAAGAAGATAAACTCAGCGAGCTTTCGATGGAATTATCCGTGGAAATTTTGCGTTTAACCAAAGAACTGCGTGCAGTACGCGAAAACGTCATTTCCAATCAAATTGGTCGAAGTTCAACCAGCATTTGCGCAAACATAGCGGAAAGCAAGTACGCTCATGGAAGAGCCGACTTTATAGCCAAGCTTGAAATCGCCCTCAAAGAGGCGAATGAAACAAGCAAATGGCTCGAAATGCTATGGAAAAGCGAATACGTAGACGAAGCACGGTACCTATCGCTAAATCGAAAATGCGCCACGATTCGATTCTTGCTGATAAGATCCATTACAACCGCAAAGAAAAACTTAAATACGGGCAAATAAAACACGCTGTTATTAACGGGGAGTCCATCAGGGCTCCCCATTCTTTTTTACCTATCCGCTTCACGACTCGGAGCCCCACAAATTTACCATCATCACCTCCCCAAACCAAAACGCCCCCCCCCAGACTGCGGGGGCGCCCGGGTTTTTTTTGGGTTGCTTTAAGGCGGGCTTAAGGGTGTTTTTCCC
>JAZOVZ010000052.1:0-13577 GCA_045658965.1 Eubacteriales bacterium | reverse complement strand
GGTTAACTAAAATATAGAGAATTAGGAGATATGGATGAGAGCTACTGAAATCATTGAGAGCATCGAAAGAATAAAAAACATGGAATGCATTTCCGATTTAATATCAATTGTAGAAGGCACTGCTTATTCTGTTGATATAGGTTTCTTTTTGTGCCCGGAACGAGCAATGTTCTTCGGTACAAAAGAAATACAAATATATTTATCTGTTTCTGTTTTGGATGCAAAAGGCAAAGTGGTAATGTATTGGCCAGAAAACGCTGACTATAACAAAGACTATGACAAATCTTTTGGATTAGTAGTCAATGATCTCGTAGGATCGTACAATCTCAAAAATCACAAACTCATTACGTATTGCTTGGAGAATGACGAAGAATTCCTATCGGAAATGGAACTCATTATTCAAAAAGCAAAAGAAATTTGTACACACTCTTAGAATGTGACTTTGATTTCAAGTTCTCCGGGCGTAGAAAATGTAACAGGGGACGGTTCTCTGTTACATAGTTTATCCATTTGCAAATCAGCCGTCTGACGGGCATTAGCTTGGGGATCATTTCGAGAGTTTGATGAAATTTCGCGCGCGTAACAGGTGGACGGAACCATGTTACATTGCAACTCCCTTTGGTCGTTGCAACGATAACAAGGGCCTGTCCCCTGTTACGCGCAATATGAACAATTGTCTCTGTTGCAAAGCGTGATGAGTATTTTGTTTAATCAAGTTTCATAAAAGCAAGTATTTGTCATTCCCCAAAAACTTGCAATACCAAACAATTTTTGAGTGCCGCTTCGGTGGCACCCTTTTTTATGTCAAGCATGCAACCATCTTTGAAACAATGAGCACCTTGACAAAACCTTCCTTTTTGCGAAAGTGTGCAAAAAAATACGCAATATTCACAGCCATGTCATAAAGGCGTTGTATAATTAACGTGAAATGATGTGCCTATACGGCTTTTGGAGGAATATATGATGCAACGTATGAGAAAAGTGCGCGTGCTTGCGTGCGCCATGGCGCTGCTGATGCTTGTAGCGACGCTGGCAGGCTGCTCGAATGAAATCAAGCCCGTGGAGAGCAGCGAGCAGGAGATGCGCGTGATCGGCAAGTGCGACGAATACGATATTTATTACGAGGAGCTGCGCTTTGTTGTGAACACCTATAAAGCTCAGCTGGAGCAGAAATACGGCAAGGGCATCTGGGACGATGCACGCACGGCGGACAAACACCGCGAGGAGCTTGAGACGCTCGTGCTGGAAAATCTCAAGGCGAATTACGCCATCCTTGTCGGCTGCAAGAATCTGATGGTCAGTACAAATGATCCCGAGATCGACAAGTACGTGCAAGAGCAGATCGAGGATTTGGTCAATCAAAGCCAAGCCGAGGGCGGCTTTGGCGGTGATTTTGACGCATACCTTGCATGGCTGAGGGAAAACGGCTTGACCGACCATTATCTGCGCTTTGTTTACCGCGCAAGCTATCTGGAATCGGCTATGTATTACGCGCTGGTGGACGGCGGCATCTTTGAGTACGGTGAGCGCAATTACTCGGACTATCTGGATTACGTGCTGGAGGGTGTGGATTACGCCAGAACCATTCACGTGTATATTCCCGTGGAGGATGCAAGCAAGCAGAGTCAGTATTACGATACCGCAAAGGCGATCGCTGACGAGCTGGCAGCGTGCGAGGACGACGAGGAGCGTTATGCTCTGATGTGTCAGCATATCGGCTCTGTGGTCAATAAGGACTTGACCATCACCGAGATGGGATACTATTTTACGTACAATGAAATGGGTGAAGAGTATGAGGCCGCAGCATTTGCGTTAGGCGAGTATGAGACCAGCGGCGTGGTGGAGTACGGCGGCGGATATTACGTGATCATGCGTATGCCGATCGAGGAGCTTCACGTACTGATGTACGGTGAAAAGCTGCTGCAGTATTATCAGTCTGCCAAGATGGGTGAGTATCAGGACGGCATCAAGGAAAACATGACGGTCGAGCTCAACGAATACGGCAAGAGCCTTGATTTTGTGAATTTGGATTAAAAGAGGAAAGTTATGGCAAAGAAACGCGTGCGCATCGGTAAAAAAAGGGATGCTTGGGTCAAGTGGGGCATAGCGATCGGTATCGTTTTGCTGCTTGGCGCGACCTTTGCTGCCAGCGTGGGCGTTGGCTCGTGGCTGTTGCGCACGGCGGAGAAATATCCCGCAGAGAAGGAGCAGTCAACTGTTCCCGAGGTGCCAAAGGAGGAGATCGTGCCCATCACGGTGCCGCGCATCAAGGCGCATGCGTACCGCTTGGGGGATCGCTACAGCAGCTATCTCAACGCAGGCATCGCACAGCTGTGCGCGCCCTTGCGTACCAAGGACGGTGCGCTTGCATTTCGCTCTGCGGTTTGTGATCGCGCGGGCTGGGAGCAGGGGGGCGATGCGGATCTTGCCCAAAACGTGGAAAATCTGCATCACAACAACCTGTATTTGAGCGCGTATATGCCGATCGGAGGCTTTGCCGAGCAGGATGCGGCTTTGCGTGAGCTGACGCTTTCCTATGAGGCTGCGTTGATTGCCGAGGCGGCAGCGGCGGGCGTGGACGAGATCTTTTTGTGCGGACTTGCCCCCACGCAGGCCAATATCGGGGAGGTTTGTGCGTATCTGCGCCGTGTGAAATCGCTGGCAGGGGATTGCGCCATCGGAGTACTGATCCATCCCGAGGTACTGCTTGCATCACGCTATGACGCTTATACCGCGGCACAGCTGCTTACGGTTTGCGATTTTCTGGTGCTGGATCTGCGCGGCTTGTCCATGGACGTAACCGATCCCGCGTCGGAGCAGCAGGCTTTGACCGTTCGGTACGTGATGGAAAATATGCAGTACGATCTGACGCGCTATTCTCCGCGTATTGCGCTGGACGGTGATCAGACGGACGCTTTGGATTACGTGATCGCCAAGGGATACGGCAATTGGGTGATCATGGAGAGCGTGGAGCCTGCGGAAGTTGAATCATGATAAGATGATTGTGAGAAAGGGACCAAGACGTGAGTGCTTGGTCCCTTTCTTGTTTGTTTTATCCCATGAAAAGCAATATCGCAAGCAGCGGTAATATTTCGCCTGCCCCCTTGCCTCCCTCGTCGCTGCGCGAGAGCAGCACGATCAGGGCAAGCAACAGAATGTCGTCCGAGCGTAAGCCACCAAAGCCCGAAAACAGAGAGGAGAACAGCCCGCCCTCCTGCTTTTTTGCAGTAGGTACAGCCTCGGGCTCGGGAGAGCTTACCTCTGCTTGCTGCGGCTCTGCGGGCTGATTGCCGGTCTCTTGCTCCTCGGTAAAAGCGGTGCCGTGATAATTGTCGGGAAGGTATATTTCCCCTTGAAATTGTCTGCGCGGCGGTTTTACGTACATATGAAAGCCTCCTTTACCGCAATTGCTTGAAAACCTCGCTGATGCGTCCGAACATGATCAGCTTATCAATGGCGTCGCACCGCCCGGGACTCATATAGGGCTTGAGTGCCAGCAGCAGCGCGGTTTTCTCGTCCTTCTTGCCCTCGGCTTTGCCAAGCATGGGACCCAGCGTGCTCATGAGCATGGGCAGCTTGCCCATCAGATCCGGCGGCAATGCCCCAAGCACAGAACCGCCGGCGGGCAGCGCATCGTCCTGCCCGCTTTGCTCCTGCGCCGCTGCTTGTACCTCGGGGTCGTCCAAAAGACGCTGCAGGGTGTCGGACACGTCAGCCATGGTGACTTCCGTCCTTTTTCAATTTGGAGAGCTGCTCGCCGGCGCGGGCGAGATCCTCGTCGGTTGCCATGGAAAGCGCGGTGCGCAGCATCTGCATGTTGGAGGGGTTGATCTGTATGAGTGCGGGGTCAATACCTGCCTCTGCGGTCAGCTTTTTGATCACCAGTGCAAGCTGTCTGTCGTTGAGTGCAAGTAATTTGTCCACTGCGTTTCTGTCAAGTGTCATAGGAGTGCTCCTTTCGCCTATCTGTATTCATTCCATATTGTATGAAGCGTGCAAAAAATCTGTGAAAAACGGTAGACAAAGCAGTGGTGTATATGTTATAATAAACTGATAGAGTATACGGTTCCATCAAAAAGAAAGAATGGTAAAGCTATGATCAAACACGTTTTTATACTCAACCCCATGGCAGGCAAGGGTGCTAGGCAGCAGGGGCTACGCGAAAAAATCGAGCAGGCATGTGCAGCGTACGGTGCGGATTATTTGATCCATCAAACGAGTGCATGCGGTGAAGCGACCGATTTCGTTCATGACTTTTGTACACGCCACCCCGAAACGCAGCTGCGCTTTTATGCTTGCGGCGGTGACGGCACGCTTTCCGAGGTGGTCAACGGGGCATATGGCTTTGCAAATGCCGCTGTTGGTGTCGTGCCTGTAGGAACAGGCAACGATTTCGTGCGCAATTTCGATGGGAAAGACGCGTTTTTGGATATCGGCGCACAGCTGGACGGACAGACGCATAAGATAGATCTGATCCGATATAACGATCGCTTTTGCATCAATATGATCAATATCGGCTTTGATTGTGAGGTGGTCAAGCTGACCGCCAAGCTCAAAGAGAAAAAGCTGCTGTCGGCTGACGTGGGTTACATAGCGGGCTTGGTGCTGACGCTGATCCGCAAGCCGGGCGTTCAGGCGTGGGTGTCGGTGGACGGCGGTGAGCCGGAGCGGCACGATATGCTGCTGACCTCGGTTGCAAACGGCGCGTGGTGCGGTGGCGGATTTCATTCCTCGCCCAAGGCATTGCTTGGCGACGGCATTTTAGACGTGCTCATGATCAAGAACGTGACGCGTATCCGCTTTTTGACCTTGGTCAACTCGTATAAGGATGGCAGCTATTTTGGCGATCCCAAGGCGCGCCGCGTGATCGATTACGTCAAGGGAGAGACCCTGCGATATACCTTTGACGGTGAGCAAAGCATTTGCGTGGACGGCGAGGTGGTCGAAGCGCGGGAGCTGGAGATCAGTGCGGTCAGGGATGCGCTTTGTATGATCGTGCCCAAGGGGGCGGCGTATCTGCCCACGGTCGAGCCCATGCCGGCTGGTGCTTGCTGATATGGAGTATTTGGTGCTTTCCGATTCGCACGGCAAAGCGGAGCTGATCGACCGCGCTCTGGAGCTGCAGGTGCGCGCGCCCGATGCGGTACTGTTCTTGGGAGACGGCATACGCGATCTGCGTGTGCTGGAATATCAGGATATTTGTGTGCGCCCCGTGCGTGGAAACTGTGATTTTTACACCTTGTTTGAAGGGCAGAGCGCGCCCGAGCATGCGCTGATCGAGGTTGGTGCTTACCGTATTGTGATGATGCACGGACATACGCACGGCGTCAAGGGCGGCATGGAGCGCGCGGTGGCGTTTGCGGCGCAAGCCGAGGCGGACGTATTGCTTTACGGACACACGCACCTGCCGCGCCAGGAGTGGCTTGACGCAGGGGAGCGTTTTTGCGGACAGGAGCTCAAAAAGCCGCTGCTCGTATGTAATCCGGGAGCGTTGCAGGATGGAAAATTCGGCACGCTGACCGTCAGTAATCAAGGTGTGCTATTTGGCTTTGGAACCCTATAAGCGCAAAAAAAGAACCCCCTTTGCACAGGGAGTTCTTCTTGGGCTTATATACGCTTAAACCGTAGCGGGCTCTTGATCCTCGGTAGCGAGGGCAGCAAGCTCCACCTCTTTGTGATACGCTACGATGACAGCCTCCTCCAGCTCGGCACGGAACTGTGCGTTGATGGGGTGAGCGATGTCTCTGTAGGTCTCGTCGGGGTTTTTGCGACTGGGCATTACGATAAAGTATTTATCGCGTGCATAGATGACCTTGATGTCATGTACAGCCAGCTGATGGTCAAAGGTGATAGAAACAATGGCTTTCATGGGGCCGTCATCAAAAAGTTTTCTGATCTTGATATCTGTGATCTGCATAATCCGGTCCTCCGTCTTCATAAAGATAGCTTATATAGGGTTACAAGTGCATTATACAACCGTTTTGTGATGCTTATTCAAACACAATCGGTATTTTCTGTGAAAATCGGCTTATATTGTAAATAAATCGTTGCGTTGCTATGTATTTTGTGTTAACGCAGGATAAGGAGAAACTATGGCAACTCCCAATACGCATTACGGTGCCGCCGCCATTGCACAAATGCTGGCAGGCGCCGAGCATATTCATTTCATCGGTGTGGGCGGCGTGATGATGTCTTCGCTGGCACTCATCACACATCAGCGCGGCTACGTAGTCAGCGGTACCGACCGCACCTGCACCGCAGTGACCGAGTCGCTCCGGGCAAGCGGCATTCTCGTGCATTACGAGCACAGCGCAGATGCTGCGCAGGGTGCTGATATGATCGTGTATACCGTGGCGATCTCGCCCGACAATCCCGAGTATGCCTATGCAAAGGCAGAGGGCATTCCGTGCGTGTCGCGCGCGGACTATCTGGGATATATCATGATGGGATATGCGCACCGCGTAGGCATTGCCGGTATGCACGGCAAGAGCACCTGCACGTCTATGTGCGCGCAGATCTTTGTGGATGCGGATGCCGATCCCACCGTGCTTTCGGGTGCGACGACCGCGTGTCTGGACGGTGCTTACCGTATCGGAGGCAAGCAGCATTTCATTTTTGAAGCGTGCGAGTATATGGACTCTTTTCTTGATTTTAACCCAAGCATTGCGGTTTTACTCAATGCCGAGATGGAGCACGTGGATTATTTCAAGAGCATGGAGCAGATCCGTGCCTCGTTTGGCAAGTACGCTGCGCTGACGGGTGAGAGCGGCTTTGCCGTGGCAAACTGTGACGATCCCGAAATCATGGCGTCGCTTGCAAGCTACGTGGGCGGTACGGTCACGTTTGGCATTGAGAACGAATATGCCACCTTCCGCGCGATCAACGTGACCTATGAGAGCGGCTATCCCGCCTTTGACGTTCTGCTGGACGGTGAATTTTACGCGCATATTGCGCTCAGCGTGCCCGGTAAGCATAACGTCTATAACGCACTTGCCGCGACTGCGTGCGCGCATTTGTGCGGGTTGAGTGCAGAGGATATTGCGCAAGGCTTGCATCATTTTCGCGGTGCGGGCAGACGCATGGAGTATAAGGGAAGATTAAACGGTGCTGCCGTTTACGACGATTACGGACACCATCCCACCGAGGTGGCGGCAACGCTGCAGGGCATGGCGCAGATGGGGTTCGAGCATATTTTCTGCGTATTCCAGCCGCATACCTACAGCCGTACCGCACAGCTGGCGGATCAGTTTGCGGGGGCGTTTGCGGATGCGGACCGCGTGATCTTAGTGGACATTTACGCCGCAAGAGAAAAGGACTCCAAGGGCATCAGCTCTGCAAAGCTTGTGTCCAAGATCGGGGCTAAGGCGACCTATCAGCCCGATTTTGAAAAGGCAGGGGAGCAGCTTTGTGCCGAAGTGACCGAACGCGATGCGGTGGTTGTGATGGGTGCGGGTGACGTGTACCGCCTGTTTGAAAAATTACCGTTGGAAAAATAAAAAATAAGGAGCGGGAAAATGGCAACAGTAAAGGTTATGACCTACAATCTGCGCGTGGACAACGCCGGTGACAGCATCAACAGCTTTACCAACCGTCATGCGCGCGTGATCGCCATGCTGGAAGAGCAACGCCCCGATATCATCGGCTTCCAGGAGTGCACGCACCATATGCGCGCATATCTGGAGCAGCACATGACAGATTACGTGTTCGTGGGCTGCGGCAGGGAAAAGGATTGTACGGGCGAGTCCATGGCAATTGCATACCGCAAGGATGCGTTTGCGCTTGTCAGCGTGGATAACTTCTGGCTGACTGCTACGCCGCGCGTGCCCGGCTCAACCCTGGGCGGTGATCAGAGCTCCTGCCCCCGCATGGCAACGATTGCCGTGCTGTATCCGTTTGCAGGGCAGGGTGAGATCTGCGTTTGCAACACGCACCTGGACCACGTGGGCAAGGTGGCAAGACAGATCGAGGCGGCACTTTTGTGCGCTGCGTTGGATGCGTACAAGCAGCCCGTGATCCTGATGGGAGATATGAATGCACATCCCGATGCCCCCGAGATCGGCACCTTGATTGCCGCTATGGAGGCGCGCGGCGCAAAGGATATCACCGCACACGTAGGCGGTACCTTCCACGGCTTTGGCAGGCGTGAGCCGGACAAGTATTCCAAGATCGACTACATTTTTGCCTCGGGCAATTGCACCGCGTGCGATATCGTGCCCGATGACGTCAAGGGTGAGGGACTTTTCTATTCCGACCATTTTGCCATTATGGCTGAAATTGAAATATGAAAGGATGCGCCAACATGAAAAACAACGTATTAGTCAAAATGACCTTGTGGTTGCTGCTGATCGTCATGCTGCTGCCCATGGCGGCTTGCAACCAAGAGCAGGGAACAGACGATCCGACCGAAACCGAGGCTGAAGTCGAAACGCTTCCCGATCCCATTGATCCCGCAAGCTTTGGCGACGCGGATATCACCTACAAATGCCAGGATGATTCGGTACTGAGCACGTACGCGGGCAAGACCGCAGAGGATTTTGCAGGTGTGCGTTCGTACTATCTGCAAAGAGGCTGCGAGATCTATGCCGAGAGCGAAAAGGCAGGCAATTTGTTTGCAACGCTGGTCAACGGCGAATTTATGGCGCATATCTATTGGTTCAAGTATAACGGAGAGCTCAACGTCGTGCTGTCGGATACCGCAGGCGACACACTGCCGCCCGCACAAAGCCCCGAAATTGCACAGGGCAGCGTCAAGCCCTCGGTCACGCAAATGCGTGATAGCTCTAACGTCAACGGCATGTGCTATATCGTGCAGCTGCCCGACGGCTCGTTTATCGTGTACGACGGCTCTTATGAAAAGCGCGCTACCAAGGTGCTTGCCCAGATTGAAGAGCTTCACACGGGTGAGGGAAAACCCCTGATTCGCGCATGGGTGCTGACGCACTCGCACGACGACCATCACCCCGCATTCTCCTACGTTTGCAATAAAAAGGCAGATAAGGTGGAGGTCGAGTACGTGATCTTTGCCCCCATTGAGGAGAATCTGGCTAAGAAGATCGGCGGTGACAATTACTTTAACGGTGATATCCACGCGGATATTGAAAAGCTGGGTGCTAAGACCGTGTATGCACATACCGGCATGGAGTTTGTTTTAGGCGACTTCAAAATGGAGGTGCTGCTTGCTGCGGACGATCTGTTCAAGGTCGGCGACCACAATAATTACTTCAATAATTCCAGCCTTGTGACCCGAATCTATACCGAGGATTACAGCGCGCTGTTCACGGGAGATATCGGCAAAGAGGGAACCAACCTGATGACCGACGTGTACGGCGACTACCTCAAGAGCAATTATTGCCAGGTCTCTCACCACGGCGTTGAGGACGTGCCGCTGGCGTTCTATGAGCTGGTCGAGGCGTCCATTCTGGCGTACCCCTGCAACCAGTGGCTGTATGACCAGAAGGAGCGTCACTACGACGTGCGTATGGCGCTGGAGGAGCGCTCCTACACCAAGGAGATCCTGATCGCGGGTGTGGGTCAGTTTACACGCGAATGGGGTACCACCTTCGCCGACGACGCCGCGCTTTCCATGCCGGAATATAAGAGAAAATAATCCTTTGCGATACTAATTTTAACCCAAAAGCAGACAGGAGGTCCGGCGATGACAAAGCAGGAATTTTTTGCATATTGCCTTGATACGTACGGCACGTCGCCGGACTATCCTTTCGAAGAAGATTTCGAAACCGCGGTGCTGCGGCACGCCGACACGCGCAAATGGTACGGTATCGTGATGCGCGTCAGCCGACGCAAATTCGGACTTGACAGCGATGAGGTGATCGACGTGGTCAATCTCAAGCTGCCGACCGAAATGTTCGGCTCGTTTGGCGCAGATGACGGCATCTATCCCGCCTACCACATGAATAAGCTGCATTGGATCTCGGTGCTGCTGCCCGACGCCCCCGAGGATCTGATACAGTTCCTTGCAAGCGTCAGCTTCGAGGCAACAAAGGAGAAAAAGAAGCGCAGGTAATGTTATGGCATAATATATAGCACTGAGCTATCTCACAATACTTTTGCGCAAGAGGTTTTTTGAAATTATATTCAGAAAACCCTTGCCAAAAGTAAAAGTTTGTGTTATAATACAATGCGTCCCACATATGGAGGCGTATCTCGGCACAGCCGAGATCACGAAGTGGTCATAATGGGTGAGCGAGAGTCTTGAAAGCCGTTTGGCTCATTCTCCAAAACACAACTGAATATGGAGGCATATCGAAGTGGTCATAACGGGTGAGCGAGTAAAAAACGATTGAGTATCGTTTTTGCGAAGCGATACCGCCCAAAGCAAGGAATTTGCAGAGCCGAGAGTATCGAGGCTCGCACAAATGACTATGCGACGGCGGCGGGCACGAGTCTTGAAAACCGTTTGGCTCAGTCTCCAACAAACAACTGAATATGGAGGCATATCGAAGTGGTCATAACGAGGCGGTCTTGAAAATTTGCGAGCATAGAAGACGCAAATATCTCGAAAAGCCTTGTAAACACTGACTTTTCGGGCACTCCGAAACATCATAAAAGCGCATTTCTAAAAATATTTCTAAAAAAAATGAATATCCGATGATTTCTGCGAAAGCAGTTTCATATACGGAGGGATATCGAAGTGGTCATAACGAGGCGGTCTTGAAAACCGTTTGGGCACCCGCCCACAAGGGTTCGAATCCCTTTCCCTCCGCCATTCATGGCCACAACTTAATAGTTGTGGCCACTTAACTTATTGGAGAAAACATGAGCATTTTTAGCGATTTCAAAAAAGAACTTGGCTATAGAAACGTAGTTAATCAGTATATCGAATTATCTCAACGTTCGATGCAAAACGAACTCAAAGATAAATTAAATGAATCGTTTTCGCTACAGGATTATGCAAAGCAATATGGTCTAAATATATGCGAGCTCCACAGCGAGTTGGATATTCGCATTGCTCAAAATTACATTATCAATATACATACAAGTTTCGAGTTGTTTTTGGAAAGATTTGTATCGTTGATTGCAAGCCCTATCTCTAATGAGGAAAAATGGGATTTAGACTTTATATTGAAAAGAATCTACAACGACAATATTCCTCACAAAGTAAAGATTTTGTATTACATATGTGACTTTTATCGCCATGTTCGAAACCATATAATGCATGGCACGCCAGGAGAAAAAACCGTTGCATATAAGACTGCAAAAACAATCCTGGAAAATCGCAAAGACAATGCAGAAATGATCAAAATTTTGGGAAAACTCGATGCGCCTCATGAAGCTGAACTTTTAACTTTTGATGATCAAGTATTGTTCTCTAAAGCCGCAGTAGAACTTGCAGAGAGGATATATCATGATACCACATATGATTTGATAACTCATGCTGAAAAGAATATCAATGTACTTGTGGCGATGACTTCTAAATATCATAATAATCCAAGAAGAATGTATTCTATGCTAAATGAATATTTTTCCCATATATACCCAATAAAAGAAAAAGATTATTCAGAGCAAATAATAGAGGTAGTGAAGTTGCTTAAATAATAAAACACGGGCATTAGCTTAATGGCAGAGCCTCCCCCTTCATAAGCACATCAATCTCGTTGGTGTGTTTATGAAGGGGAAGACTGAGGTTCGATTCCTCAATGCCCACCATTATTTTGGCGATATTAACTACACATAGAACAAAAACACAGCCCCACCGCGATGGTGAGGCTGTGTTTTGCTTTACTCCTTCTCCGCAAACTGGAGGATAGTATTCATGTGCCACGTTGACTTATGGACGATCTCGAAGGCGAAGTCGCCGACGAGAAATTCCACAAGAGCGCTCTTGGGAACGATATACTTGCCGCTGATCTGGACGGCGAAGATACGTTTCTGTTGAATATACGCATATACCGTTCCTTTGGCATATCCCATGATGTCGGCTGCCTTATCTGCCGTGAACGAGTCGGGAAAGTAGCGGAGGCGCTTCTCAACGTGGTCTCTGAATGCGTCCTTACACTCGTCAGCCACCTTGATATAGCAATCCGCGATTCTCACAGTATCCATCGGATGATGGTTATGGATCACCACCGTTTGCTTTGTCGGTTTGGCGTTGAAGATGCCCACAGGGATCTCCTTGCGCCTCTCAGCTCGTTTCTTTTGCAGATAGGCTTCCACATCCTCAAGGCGGATGGCATATCGATGTGTCTTGGTGGGACGGATGCGGCACGGAATGATTCCATTGTTCAACATCCACGCCGCCTTTCGTTTGCTGATATGAAGCATCTTGTAGAGTTGCTCCAAGGATATTTCACCCTCTTGCGTCATCATATCAGCTCACCTCACTCTCTCCGTCAGCAAGGAGCTTGCCGAGCTTCATACCTGCTTCGCCCGTAGCGTTAGCATCGAGGTGTGAATAGATATCAGCCGTCGTACTCATGTTGCTGTGTCCGAGGTATCTCTGAATAACCTTCATATTCACGTCCAGCGATACGAGAAGCGATGCGCAGGTGTGTCGAAGGTCGTGGAAGCGAATGTCTCGCAGGTTGTTCTGTCGGAGAAGCGTTGGGAAGTGCGCCGTGATATAACTCGGCTTAATCAACTCACCGAGGGGATTGACGCAGACCATATCCGCATATTTTTTGCTGTAGGACTTGCGGAATTGCTTGCGGTAAAGCTCCTGATGCTCTCGGTGTTCAAGGAGAATCTCCTTGAGCTCCGGAATCATTTTGAAGCTTCTGCGCGAGCTTTCGGTCTTCATCTCATCGCTGATGATCTGTTGCATCTTACCGTCGCGAACCACTTCCATCACCTTCTGCCCGATAAAGATCTTATCGTTTTCGAAGTCGATGTTGCTCCATGAGAGTCCGAGGGCTTCGCTACGGCGGAGACCGCAGTAGACGGCAAGTACGATGGGGATATAGATGACGTCTTCCTTGGCTTTTTCAAGAAGCACCTTGACCTCGTCCACCGAGTAGAATGCGCCAACAAACTTTTTCACCTGCGGACGTTCCACTCTGTCCATGGGATTATACTCAAGGATCTCTTGGCGGATGGCGTATTCGAAGGCGGTGTGAAGCAGGTTGTGGTAGTGAAGCACCGTCTGCTCGCTGTCACCGTCCTCGCGCAGGTAATCGTAGAAGCCGTGGATCAGCCTCGGCTTGCAATCGGCAAGGGTGATCTTTGTGTCGAAGTATTTTTTCATCTTTCCGTTGACTCGGCTCTTGTAACCGTAATATGTTGACTCTTGGATCTTGTGCTTATGAACCTTGTCGAGCCAGTCGTTGAGGAAAGGCAGAAGAGGATATTGTGTGGGATCGTCATAGCCGTCGAGATAACGCTTGTACTGCGCTTCGAATTGATTCTTTGCCTCTCGCTCGGCTTTGTTGATAACCGACTTGGGAGAGCCCACAGGCACGCCCATGCCTACCCATTTGACCTTGTGTTTTTGCGTGATGGGGTCCTTGTAGCTGACCACCAGATACAGCATTCCGCGCTTTTCCTGCACGCTGCCTGAGATGTCTTTGTTGAGTTTCTTTGCCATATCAGCTTACCTCCTTTTGATTTTTGGCAACACAAAC
>JAZOVZ010000051.1:0-20034 GCA_045658965.1 Eubacteriales bacterium | reverse complement strand
GAGCTTCGGTTTAGAAAAGCGCGATGCTACTCTCAAAGCCCCCCTCCGGGAGGGGGGAGGGCTGGCGCAGGCTTGTTCCAAGCGCAGGGGGGAGAACGCGAATAGATTGAGTTTGTGACGCTAATGTTGCAAAAGCAAGGTTGCTTCTTCACTTAATGACATTGGATTCCATATCCGCCTTTTGCACGGGAGCCCCCCGCGGTGCGGTAAAAATGGGGAATATATAATAAATTTTTGAAAATTTCTCCTATTTTTACCGAAATTGTTTATATTATTGTTTACAAAATCAAATTTATATGATATACTATTATAATGGTATAATGGTATGATAGTGCACTATGCCCACTTGTCGGTACTCGTGCACGGAAAGGAGATGCAATGGAACTCTCAAACAATCAACCTATGCAAACGCAGCCAAAGCCCGTCTCCGTGGCGGTCAAGATCTTTTGCTGCATCGTTTTACTGATCTGCTCGGTCGCGCTGAGTGCGCTGACCTTCTATATAGGCACCGAGGGGGTCACCCCCGCCATTCCCGTCTGCATTGCAGCCGCGGTCTTGGTATTGTGCATCGCCTTCGCACTTACGCTTTGCAAGGGAAAACTCTTTTGGGGATGCGCCGTTGCGGGATTTTTGATCCTTGCGCTGATCAGCCCCTGGTTCTCGGTTCTGTTCGTAGCCCTTGTTTGCGGTGCAATCGCCGCTGCCGCCATCACGGCTGACGGCAAGCCCATCTCCTATCTGCCCGCAGGTCTTGCAGCCGCAGTCGCGTTTGGCATTGCAATCGCGCTGACGCGCGACCCCATGCTTGCCATGCACGCGCTCCTGCCCGTTGCCGTTGGCTTTGCGCTGAGCAACGGCTACCAAAAAAAGCGTTCCATCATTCTGTCTGTCGGCATTGCCGCCGGCTTGCTCATTGCCCTGAACGTCATCATTCTGGGCGGCGGCGCATTGCTCTCGGGCATGCAGCCCACCGCAGAGGGCGTCAAAGAATATATCGCCGCCTTCCACGCAGCGGTCTCCGGCATTTTTGCAGAATCCCTGCAGCTCATGGCGGACACCCCCGAGTTTGGCGCACAGCTTGCCATGATGCTTGGCGGTGAGGTCACCCCCGAGCTGATCAAGGAATTTTCCGACTCGGTTGCCACCGCAGTCATCGGCATGCTGCCCGGCACCGCGATCATGCTTGCATGGATCCTTGCCTTTGTGGCAAACCGCGGCTTTACCGCTCTTATGATGCGCGGCATGCATAAAAAGGATTTCCCCCTCTTCCTCGTTGCCTACGAGCCCTCCGTGCCCACCGCGATCTTTACCGTTCTTTGCTATCTTGCGCTGATGATCTCCTCGTTTATCACAGGAGGCGAGATCGTGGTATTCGTGGCACTCAACCTTTTGCTGGCGGTGCTGCCCATGATGATGGTGTGCGGCATTCTTAGCATTATTTCCAACTTCAGGCACGCGCCCGCCAAGTGGCCGCTTGTGCTGACCTATTTGCTGGCGTTCATCTTCCTGGGCGTTGCGGTTTTACCCATGATCGCATTCTTTGGTGCGTTTGCGGTCATCACGCAAGCCATCGCCCGCGCGCTTGAACGCAAATTCAAGGATTTCAAAGGAGACCAGTGATATGAAACACACTTCGCATCACCAAAAGAACGGTCATTACACCGGCAAAAAGGACGCAGTGTATATGGATCTGCGCGTGCCCTTTGCGGTATGTGCTTCCGTGGGTCTTGTGCTGCTGGGCGCATGCGCGGCGGTTGGCAGACTGAACGTCCCCTCCCTGCCGCTTGGCTGGTTTGGCATCGGCGCACTGTCGGTCTTTGCCGTAACTTGTGCCGTCCTGTTTTTGGTCTACCTGCTCCGCTATCTGCGCTTGCGCGAGGCGATTGCTGCCTCGGAGCAGATCAGCACCGACGTTTACGACATGTTCCGCTACGTCATTGACGTGCCCTACGCGGTCATTGGTCGCGACGGCGTGGTCAAGATCATCAACAGCGCCCTGCAGGACGTGCTGGGCTACCACTCCCCCGTTTGCAACATCCGCCTTTCGGAGTTCTGCGCCATTCCCATTGATATCATCGCGGTCTCCGCGCACGGTGCAAGAACCGGTGCGCACGTCTCCGATCTGCTGCCCGACGGCCCCGTCACGCGCCTTGGCAACGGCAAAAGATACGAGCTGCAGAGCTATCCCATGCAGATCGACGGCGAGGAATATTTCTTTACGGTATTCCGCGACGTCAACGGTCTTTTGGAACTCAAGGAAAAGGCTGACCGCGAAAATCCCGTCGTGGCATACATTGCGCTGGACAACCTGCAGGAGCTGACGCAGTTCGTGCGTGCCAGCTACCGCGAAACCGCTTCCCGCATTGAACAGATCCTGCAGGACTGGGTCAAGGGGCTGGGCGGAATGATCCGCGAATACGACCGAGATAAATACCTTGCCGTATTTTCCGAGGAAATGCTGGAGAAGTGCATTGCCGACCGCTTTGACATTCTGAGTCGCGTTATGGACGTCAAGATCGGTGACAACACCTTCCCCGTTTCGGTCTCCATGGGCATTGCCAGCATTGGCGGCTCGATGGGCGACAAGGAACGCGCTGCGTACGCTGCCCTTGAGGTCGCGCTCTCCCGCGGCGGTAACCAGGTCGCGCTGCGCCGTGACGTGGGCGGTAACCTTGAATACTTTGGCGGTACGCACAAGATCCTGGAGAGCAACTCCTCGATCAACTCGCGCGTCAGCGCAGGCGTGCTGGCAAGCAAGATCCGCGAATGCGGCAACGTGCTGATCATGGGTCACGCCAATCCCGACTTTGACTCGCTTGGTGCCTGCGTGGGTGCTGCGCGCTTTACTTTGAGCGTGCTGCAAGCCAAGGCTGCCGAAGAGGGTCGCGCTCCCTCGGCGATCCCGTCCGTGCACGTGATCACCGACCGCAGATGCGAGACCTTCCGCACCTGCTTTGCGCACCTTGCCAGCCTGCCCGAATACGCGGAAACGTTTATCGACCGCGAGACAGGCATGAACGCCGTGACCTCGGACACCCTTTTGATCATCGTGGACGCCAACAACCGCTTTATTTTTGAAGCCCCCGATCTGCCAAGCTCGGTGCAGCACATTGCGCTGATCGACCACCACAGACTGGTCAAGGAGCCCGATTTCTCCCCCTTCCTCAACTATATAGAGCCCACCAAATCCTCTGCCAGCGAGATCATTGCCGAAATGCTGCAGCAGAGCGAATACGCCGACTGCCTGCAAAAGGAAGAGGCAAACCTGCTGCTTTCGGGTATCATGCTGGATACGCAAAACTTTACCAGAAACGCAGGCGCGCAGACCTTTGAGATCACCCACTACCTCTACTCCCGCGGTGCGCACACCAGCGTCACGCGTGAGTTCTTCAACCGCGATCTTGAAGACATGCGCCTTGCCAGCGCCTTTGATTCCACGGCGCGCATCTACCGCGACGTCGTTGCCATCACCTGGCTCAATACCGGCAGAGAGCCCTCCCCCGAGGACCGCGTGGCAGCCGCAAGAGCGGCAGACAGCCTGCTCTCGCTCAAGGGCATTGAGGCATCCTTTGCCATGGTGCTCATGGAAGACACGGTGGTCATCTCCGGTCGCTCCAAGGGCGACATCAACGTGCAGCTGATCTTGGAAAAGCTGCAGGGCGGCGGTCACTTTGACGTAGCGGGCGCGCAGGTCAAGAACGCCACGCTGCAAAGCGCATACACGCTGCTCACCTCGGCTATCAACGAATATTTTGAATACGATTACAAAAACGAAAATAACTGATAAATTGCAAATTAAAGGAGTCATATAATCATGAAAGTTCTTCTTTTACAGGACGTAAAGGGACAAGGCAAAAAGGACCAGATCGTAGACGTTTCGGACGGCTACGCACGCAACTTCCTCTTCCCCAAAAAGCTTGCCGTTGTGGCAGATAACAAGGCGATCAACGAGGTCAAGAACAAGGAGGCATCCAAGCAATACAAGATCGAGACCGAAAAGGCAGCCGCTCGCGCCATTGCCGAAAAGCTCTCCGAGATCACGCTCAAGATCCAGACCGGCGCAGGTGCAGACGGCAGACTCTACGGCTCCGTCACCTCCAAGGACATAGCAGAGGCTCTCTCCAAGCAGTACGGTATCTCGATCGACAAGCGCAAGATCGTCATGCCCGATCCCATCAAGGCTTACGGCACCTATAATTTTGACGTGCGCCTGTACCCCGAGATCGTGGGTAAGGTCAGAGTCACGGTCGGCGCGTAAGCAGCGCGCCGCACAGCGGCATGGACAGTTGTCATTGCAAGAGAAAAACCCGTAGGGGGCGGCGTCCCCGACGCCCCGTGCTCTCGGCTTGACAACGCCGCAAACATCACAACACAAATTTAGGAGGTCTTTATGAGCGAGGAACTTGTACGCAAGCTACCCTTCTCCCTGATTGCCGAGCAATCCCTGCTCGGTTCTATCCTCATCGACCCCAAGTCGCTCGACGAGATCGCAGACCTGATCAAATCCGACGATTTTTACCTTGACGAGCACCGCCAGATCTACCTTGCCTTCCAGGAGCTTTTCCAGCAGAACAGCGAGATCGACCTGGTCACGCTGATCGACACCTTGGTGCGCAAGGGCATTTACGATAAATCGGGCGGCCAGGAATACATCCGCACCCTTGCAGAGGTCGTTCCCAATGCACTCAACATCAAGGACTACGCCCGCATCGTCAAGGAAAAGAGCACGCTGCGCCGCTTGATCGAGGTGGCAAGCGAGATCTCCGAGGCGGCGTACTCCGAGCAGGACTCGGTGGCGGGCATTCTCGAGAGCGCGCAAAACAGCATTTACGCCATTGCGCAGGGTCGTGACACCAAAAATTTCAAGCATATCCGCGAGGTCATCGGTGACGTGTACGCGCACCTGCACGAGCTCAAGGAAAATAAAAACGCCTCGCAGGGCACGTCCACCGGCTTTTCGGGACTGGACCGCGTGCTGGCGGGCATGGGCAAGTCCGACCTGATTTTGGTCGGTGCGCGTCCCGGTATGGGTAAAACGTCCTTCTGTTTGAATATTGCAACCAACGTCGCGTCGCAGACCGGCAAGAAGGTTGCCATCTTCTCTCTGGAAATGTCGGCTGACCAGCTGGTCAACCGCGTGATCTCCAGCGAAGCACTCGTGGACTCCTACACGCTGCGTACCGGTGAGCTGACCCCCGAGGACTGGAGAAAGGTTGCAGAGGCGACCTCTCACCTTGCCAAGTGCGACGTCCTCATTGACGATACCTCGGGTCAATCGGTCACCGGCATGAAGGCAAAGCTGCGCCGCGTGGACAACCTCGGTCTTGTCGTCATCGACTATTTGCAGCTCATGCAGTCCGACCGCAAGATCGACAACCGCGTGCAGGAGGTCTCCGAGATCTCCCGTGCACTCAAGATCATGGCAAAGGAATTGATGGTTCCCGTCATCTGCTGCGCACAGCTGTCGCGTGGTCCCGAGGGCAGAACCGACAAAAAGCCCATGCTTTCCGACCTGCGTGACTCGGGTGCGATCGAGCAGGACGCAGACGTCGTTATCTTCCTATACCGTGACGAATACTACAAGGTCGGCGAGGAAGCCCCCGAGGACTCCACCGCCGAGGTCATCGTGGCAAAGAACCGTCACGGCTCGACCAATACGGTCAAGATGGGCTGGATCGGTCGATTTACCAAGTTCCGTACCATCACGGACGATGAAGGTCATGGATAAGCTTTCTCTGCGCCTCCCCTCGGGGTATGCGCAAGACACACCCGTGCTGGTCGCCTTTTCGGGCGGTGCGGACTCCGCGCTGCTTTTGCACCTTTTGCACCGCGCGGGCACAAGGCTGTACGCCGTGCACGTGCATCACGGCATTCGCGGTGCCGAGGCAGACGCCGATCTGGATTTTTGCAGACGCACCTGCCGCGCCTTGGGCGTTCCGCTTTTTGCCATCCGCATCAACGCCCCCGCGCTTGCAAAAAAGAGCGGGCAGAGCGTGGAAACTGCGGCAAGAGAGGCAAGATACCGCCACTTTGCGCGCCTGATGAAAAAGCACGGCATTCCGCTGCTTGCCACGGCGCACCACGCGGACGATAACCTTGAAACGCTGCTGTTCCGTTTGTGCCGCGGCACGGGAACGCGCGGGCTTTGCGGCATTCTCTCCCCTGCACAGCTGCCGGGCACGACTGCCGACGAGCACCTTTGCGTTTTCAGACCGCTTTTGCATCTGACCAAACAAGAAATTTTAGCTGCCTGCGACACGCACGGCATCTCGTACGTGACCGACGCGACCAACGCCTCGGACGATTACGCACGCAACCGCATCCGCAACCGCGTCGTGCCCGAGCTGGAAGCACTTTTCAATCACCCCCAGCACGCTGCCGCAAGGCTGAGCCGTGCCGCTGCCGAGGACTGTGACGCGCTGGATGCCATGGCGGATGCGCTGTATCGCGCCCATGCAACCAGCAACGCTTTGCCGCTTGACGTGCTGAAGTCGCAGCCCGCTGCCATCTCCAAGCGGTTGATCACGCGTCTGTATGCGTGCGCAACCGACCGCATGGCTGAGGCGGTGCACGTTGACGCCGTTTACGCACGCGTCAGCACGGGACAGCTTGGCAGCATCAGCCTGCCCGGTGCATTGCGCGCCGTGATCGACCGCGACGAACTGCGCATTCTCCCCGAAGCCACCGACACCGCGCCCGCATACCAAATGCCGCTGTTGCAGGGATTTTGCGAGATCGAGGGCACGGACCTGGCGATTTGGTGCGGTATGGAAAAAAATCAAGAAACCGTCACCAAACAAGCCACAAATGTTTACAATTTATATACAGAACTGCAAGTAAGATTTGATACAATAAAAGGACGGATTTTTTTACGCCCCTTAAAGGAGGGCGACCGCATCCTGCAGGGCGGGATGCACAAAAGGATCCGCAAGCTTTTCGGGCAGCACGGCGTGCCGCTCCACCTGAGAAGCCGACTTCCGCTTCTTTGTGACCAAGGCGGCGTGCTTGCAGTCCCCGGTATCTGCCTGCGCGACGGTGCCAAGCCGCGCGAGGACGAAAAAACACTATACGTTCGCATCTATTTCAAAAAACAAACTCATTTTGAATGAAAAGGGGCATACCATGATAAAGAATGATATTGAAAAGGTTCTGATATCCGAGCAGCAGCTCTCCGACATGATCGACTCTCTTGCCGAGCGCATTACCAACGACTACAAGGACTCCCCTCGCAAGCTGGTGTTCGTGGTCATTCTCAAGGGCTCTATCCCCTTTGCCACCGAGCTGATGAAGCGCGTTACGCTGCCGCTTGAGATCGAGGTCATGAAGGTCTCGTCCTACGGCGCGGGCACCAAGAGCTCGGGTGAGATCCGCATTCATACCGATCTTTTGCGCGACGACCTGCCCGACTGCGATCTGCTCATTATCGAGGACATTGTGGACAGCGGCAGAACGCTCTCTCGCCTGACCCAGCTGTTTGAGCACAGACTCGTGGGCAGCGTCAAGACCTGCACCATGCTGGATAAGCCCTCGCGCCGCGAGGTGGAGTTTGTCGCCGATTACGTCGGCACCGTCGTTCCCAACGAGTTCGTGGTTGGGTTTGGACTTGACTATAACGAAAAATACAGAAACCTGCCCTTCGTGGGCGTTCTGAAGCCCGAGATCTATTCCTAAGATCGGCGGCACAATACATTGTACTCGGGCGCGATACGCGCGCCCCAACGGAGGTTTTGCATGAAAAATAATTTGAAGGTGGTACTGTTTTACGTCGTCTTCATCGCCCTGATCGCGGTCGTCGTGGTCATGCTGTTCGGCGGTAGCGGCGCAAAACAGCAGATCACCGACGTTGAAGACTATCAGGAAGTCATTAAGGCATTTACCGATACGGCTGATACCGACGGTGACGGCGTTGCCGACACCGGCGTCAAGAGCTGCACCATCAGCTTTAAGCACAATACCCTGACCTATACCACGTATGCGGATCAGATCTACCGCTACAAGATCGCGGATATGGAATACTTCCAGCGCGATCTGGGCCCCATCATCGTCTCTCTCTCCGAGCAGGGACTGATCGAGGAGGTCATCAACCAGCCCATTCTGGTGCTGCCCGGTTGGGTATCTCTGCTCCCCTTCGCGCTCATCATCGTAGTCTTTATCGTGTTCTACTTTATCGCGATGAAGAGAGCGAGCAGCGAGGGCAACAAGATCAACAGCTTTGGCAAGGCGCGCGTCAAAACGCCCAAGCCCGACGATAAGAATAAGGTCCGCTTCAAGGACGTTGCAGGTGCTGACGAGGAAAAGCAGGAGCTGCAGGAGATCGTGGAATTCCTCAAGGCTCCCGGCAAGTTCTCCCGCCTTGGCGCAAAGATTCCCCATGGCGTTCTGCTCATGGGCCCTCCCGGTACGGGTAAGACCCTCTTGGCTAAGGCAGTAGCAGGTGAAGCAGGCGTTCCCTTCTTCTCGATCTCGGGCTCGGATTTCGTGGAAATGTACGTCGGTGTCGGTGCATCGCGTGTGCGCGACCTGTTTGAAAACGCACGCATAGCCCCCGCATCCATTATCTTTATCGACGAGATCGACGCCGTCGGTCGTCACAGAGGCGCAGGCCTTGGCGGCGGTCACGACGAGCGCGAACAGACCCTTAACCAGCTGCTGGTTGAAATGGACGGCTTTGGCTCTCACGAGGGCATTATCGTCATCGCGGCAACCAACCGCCCCGATATCCTTGACCCCGCACTGCTCAGACCCGGTCGTTTTGACCGTCAGATCACGGTCAACTACCCCGATCTTGGCGGCAGAGAAGAAATCCTCAAGGTACACGCCAAGAACAAGCCCCTGGAAGAGAGCGTTGACCTTGCCCGCGTGGCAAGAAGCACGGTCGGCTTTACGGGTGCGGATCTTGCCAACCTGCTCAACGAGGCAGCCCTGCTGGCAGCGCGCAGAAACAAGCAGCTTGTAGGCATGGAGGAGATCGACGACGCATACCTGCGCATCATCACCGGCCCTCAGAAGAAGAGCAGAAAGATCAAGGAGAGCGAGCTGCGCAACACGGCTTACCACGAAGCGGGTCACGCCATTGTCGGTCACGTGCTGCCGCATATCGATCCCGTTCAGCTCATTTCTATCATTCCCAGCGGCAACGCGCTGGGTTACACGCTCAATCCTCCCACCGAGGATAAGTTCAGCGTTTACCGCGAGGAGCTCAAGCAGGAGATCGCCATGCTGCTGGGCGGCAGAGCCGCAGAGCAGATGATCAACGGCGACTTCTCGGGCGGTGCCTCCAACGATATCCAGAGAGCTACCAACATCGCGCGCCGCATGGTCACCGAGCTTGGTATGTCCGACGTGCTGGGTCCCATCCACTACGGCTCGGGCGACGGCGAGGTCTTCCTTGGCAGAAGCATTTCGGGCAGCCCCAACCACTCGGGTAAGACGGCAGCTGTAATCGACGAGGAGGTCAGCAAGATCGTGACCGAGGCGTTTGAGCTGGCGAAAACCATTCTTGCGCAGCATATCGACAAGCTGCACTTTGTAGCAGACTTCCTTGTCAAGCACGAGGTCATGGACGGCGAGCAGTTTGCCGCTCTGATGGACAGAGGTGCTTCCGAGCAGGAGCTGATTGAAATTGCCGAGGAAAGAGCACGCAAGAGCCGCGAGGCAAACGAGCAAAGAGAGCAAGCCGAGCAGGAGCGCGCACGCCGCGAGGCAGAGGAGAAGGCAAACGAAAATCCCTTCCCCTACGCGCAACCCATCGAGCAAGAGAAAAAGGACGAGGACGACAAGAAGGACGATGAAAATCCCTTCTCACTGTAAGTCTTTATAATAATGTAAGAAAAAGCCCAAGGACGCACGTCCTTGGGCTTTTGATTTGTCTTTTTGTGGGTAACGTCCCCTTGTAGGGGTCGACGTCCTCGGCGACCCGCTCGGCGACCCGCACAACCATACGGAAAATGGATTTATTCGACCACGGGACCAAAGGGCTGTTCTCTCATGGGAACAAAGCTGAGCACGGGCAGAACCAGGAACGACAGATCGGACAGCAAAATCATGCCCGCCAGCGTCAGCCAAGCACCCCAATCGGGCATGTACAGCTTGAAAATGCGGAAATAAGAGATATACATGGGAATGGACATCCAAACGACCGCCAGCAGCGTGGGAATGAGCAAAACGAACATCAAGATCAATGCCACGGTTGCAACCGCCTCGGGCAGAGCCAGCTCCATTACCACCACGTAAACACCCATGCAAGCCGTCATCAGCACCGCAAATACCGCGAATACCGCGATGGCGATCATGCCGTGCGCAAACATTTTTTTGCAATACGGCTTTTCGCGCTCGCCTGCCTCATCACCTGCACGCAGAATGGCAACCGCAGGAAAGAGCAACGCCCATACCCAACGCCAAAACGGCTTGAACAAGCCCAGCTTTTTGCAAATGCGCGCAACGCCGATGGCATTGATGACCGAGGGAATCATGGAGATCAGCAGCATGATGCCTAAAAATATTATGTAGATCGCAAAGATGATAATAGTAAATAACGTGTCACCCGTCATAATCATTCTCCTTTGAAAAATAATTTGATGCTTCATTATATCATATGGGCAAAAGAATGTCAATAGCCCCCGTTTGCTCCCGCAGGAACGGTAGGGCGGGGGCTTGCTCCCGCAGCGTTATTGTTTTGCAAAGGCACATCTTGCCCTACCGGTGGACGGTTTGCATGACCGGCGGCGGGACGTAAAGCCCCGCCCTACCGGTGAATGCGGGCGATTCGTGAATCGCCCCTATGGGGTGCGCGGGCGGCGGGACGTAAAGCCCCGCCCTACCGATGAATGCGGGCGATTCGTGAATCGCCCCTACGGGGTGCGCGGGGTGTCGAGGACGCCACCCCCTACGGAGAAAGATCCCGCATCGTCACATTGCGATGATGCATAAGGGGAGATTTTTGTAAAAATATTTTCGCGGACATGTTGCAATATTTGTCTTGTTGTGATATACTTAAAATAGTTCATTTCAGGAGGCACACGCTCTGTGAAGCATATAGATGAAATTCTGCCCGCAACCGTCGAAAATCGCCGCGTGTGGGCACATATCGACCTTGGCGCCTTGGCGCATAACTACGTCGTTTCCCGCAATTACATACAAGCCCAAAACCCCGACACCCCTGCCGTTGCCGTCATCAAGGCGGACGCATACGGGCACGGTATCGGACCCTGCGCACGCACGCTGTATCAAGCGGGCTGCCGCCATTTTGCGGTGGCTTGTGCCGAGGAGGGCATTGCCATCCGCTACGCGCTTGCCGATCTTGCGCACGAGCGTGCCGAGATTCTGATCCTTGGCTACACCTCGCCCGCGCACGCGGAGCTTTTGCACCGCTTTGACATGACGCAAACGCTTTATTCCCCCGAATATGCAAGCGAATTGCACGCCGGGGCAAAGGCTGCGGGCACAAGACTCAACGTGCACGTCAAGATCGACACCGGCATGCACCGCATCGGCTTCCCTGCCTTTACTCCCGCAGAGGTGCTGGCGACCGCGGACGCGATTTGCGCTATGCAGGACGCATATGACGCATTTTACATAGAGGGGCTTTTCACGCACCTTTCCGACGCGGATTCGGGTAACTTCTGCTACGAGCAATGGCAGCGTTATCTCGCACTCAAAAAGGAGCTGGAAGCGCGCGGCAAATGTCCGCCCGTATGCCACGCCTGCAACAGCCCCGGCTGCATGCGCTACCCCGAAACCTATCTCGGCGGCGTGCGCGTGGGTGCGCTTTTATTCGGCGTAGCTCCCGCTATTTCGCCCGACCTTGACAGAAACCCCCATTGCAATCTTTTTCCTGCCGAACAGCTGCGCCCCGTCATGCGTCTGCAGACCCGCGTGATCCACACGCACACGGTCAAGGCAGGTGAGCCCGTGGGCTACGGCGCGCTCTACCGCGCAGACCACGACCGCACCGTTGCTACGCTCTCGGCAGGATACGCCGACGGCTGGCTGCGTGCTTATGCCGACACCAACGTGACCGTACACACGTCAGAGGGCGATTTTGCCGCTCCCTTGGTCGGCAGGATCTGCATGGACCTTTGCATGGTGGACGTCACGGGCATTCCCTGCAGCGCAGGTGATCTCGTCACCCTGTTCGGCAATGACGTGCAATCGCTGGCATCCCTTGCCCGCCATGCACATTCGATCGCATACGAGATCCCCTGCCTTGTCACCGCCCGCGTTCCCAGAATTTATCACGACCATGAATAAATCACGGAGGATGTTATGAAAAAAACGTTGTCAATTCTTTGCACCCTGTTTGCGTTGCTTTTGTGCCTTGGCATGCTCGTCGCCTGCGGCGACAAAGCCGAGGTGACCGAAAGCGCAGTCACCGAGGTCAAGATCAATAAAAAGGGCACCGAGATCGCCGTCAGCGCTGTGCTGACCGAGGCGGATCTGGAAAGCTTCAAAAGCTCCGAGATCTATACCCAGAAGCTCTACCTGATGGCACTGGAGCCGGGCGACTCGACCGACACCGCCAGCGGCAAGCAGCCCGTAGCCGAAGCGAGCATGTCCACCTCCCCAAAATTCACGGTGGATATGTACGCGGACGGCAACCTGCAGGCGCACTCCCGCCTGCATTGCGCCTTTGCGGTCGCGGTATATAACAAAACGCTCAATTCTTACGTGCTGCTGACCTCTCCCGTCTATATTTCCAACGTCTCCGATCTGGCAGAGAATACGCAGCCCTTCCCCACCGCCGCTTCCATTAAGGGTCTGCACACCGCCGTCTCCTCCGACGCTGCCTACCTTGGCGTGGCGCACACGGTCATTGAGCTTGACCCCTCCGTGCTGATCCTTGACGGCTACACCGACAGCGCACATGCATACGTGTATGACGGTCAGACCTATTATCTGGATCGCGGCAAGCTGGATCTTTTGGACAAGCAGGTGACCGAAGCCACCGCGCAGGGCAGCATCGTGTATTTCAGACTGCGCATGCATACCGCCCCCGATAAGGCAAACGCGCTGGTCTCTTGCCTGTACGCCGACGGCGCGGCAACCAAGGGTGAGCGCACCTGGGCGATCTGGATGGACGACGACAAGAGTGCTTCGCTGATGGCAGGCTTCCTTGACTTTATCACGGCTCGCTATACCGACCCCGCAGGCACGCACGGCTTTTGCGGTGCCATCATCGTGGGCAGAAGCGTCAACGAATCAAGCAGCAACCACAACGCAGGCTCCGTGGAATTCGGCACCTACGTTTCCCGTTATCACGCGCTGGTGCGCCTGGCGCATTCCACGCTGAAATCGCACTGCCAGAACGGCAGAGTGTACGTCTCTGTCAGCAATAATTTAGCAAACACCGACGGTCTTGCTTCCGCGACGGATTGGACCACCAACTACTTCCTTGACCAGTTTGACCTTGAATCCCGCATGGGCGGTGATTTTGACTGGAGCGTGGCGATCTCCTCCTATCACTACAAGAGCAGCGATCCCATGTGGTCGGACGAGCATGCCAACGCCCTGACCCTCTCCCCCGCGCACTTCTCCGATTTTATGTGGATCTCGCAGTCCGATCACTATTTCGGCGGACAGCGTCGCCACACCATCATCAGCGACTTTGAGGTCGCGCCCATGGATAATCAGAGCCTGCAGGCGGCATCCTATGCATACGCCTACTATAAGGTGCTGGAAAACGGCAACGTGGACGCGCTGATCTACTCGGCGCAGACCGATAAGCAAAGTCTGATCGACGGCTCGGGCTTGTGGATGACCGATAAAAACGGTCTTTTGACCGAACGCCGCGCACTTTACAACGTATTTATGACCATTGATACCAAGGACGTCTCGCAGCTTGACGCCATCGGTATTTCCTCGCTCATACCCGGCTGGAGCTCGCTTTACGACGCACAAAAGACAAAGGCAGCCACGCGCCAGTTCGTAACGGGTGGCGACGTGACCGAAAAGCCCTCGGGCAAAAACGTCCTGCTCTTTGACTTTACAAACGGCTCGACAAGCGGCTTTACCCCCGACGACCGCGTCTCCTTCTTGGAGCTTTCCAAGGACGCGACCTTAGGCTGGCCCGTGCTTGGCGCACACCTTGACCGCAATCAGCCCACGGCTTACATGGGCATTTCCAACACCGCGCTGCAGGGCTCCGAGCTCAAGGGCGTCAAAACGCTTGCGCTGACCATGTGCGCAGACGTGGATGCCGAAGCCCCCGTCAGCATCAAGCTCAGACTCTATAAGCAGGGAGGCAAAACGCTCTCGGCTGGCAACGGTGACGTTGTGTACGAGGACGTGACCCAGCTGACCCCCAACACATGGACCACGGTTTACTTTGACGTTTCCGAATTCACCGCGCTTGTGGACGGTGACGATCCCATTACCCTGTCTGTGCAGATCCAGGCACCCGAACTGACCGAGGACGGCTCCTGCACGCTGCTTCTGGACCGCGTTGTCGCTTACGGCAAATCCGGCGTAAGATTCTACGAGTGGATCATCATCGTTGTGTCCGTCATCGCCGTGCTGGGCTTGGTGGCAGGACTTGTCTACCTTCTCTACCGCAAATACGGTGCACCCGTGATCATTGCCAATATCTTCTATAACGCTTCCAAGGGCAAGATCAAGCTGCGCCGCTACAAAAAGAACGCGAGGTAATACGAATGGGCGCAATATACGAAAATAAAAAGGACGATTTTCACTGCCGCAACGAGCTGCACGGCAGCTATCCGCTGGCATTCGGTGCGCACCTGCACTATCACCTTGAATTGGTGTATATGGTCGAGGGCTGTACCACCTGCGCGGTGGATACGGGAGAATACACCCTGCAAAGCGGTGACGTGCTGCTGGTATTTCCCAATCAGGTGCACCGTTACGACCCCTCGGACAAGGAAAGATACCTGCTCTTTATCATCAATCCCGATATGATGCCCGAGCTTTCCCGCTCCTTTTCGGGTGTCACTCCCGCCGATCCCATCGTGCACGGCGCAGGCAACGACCCCTATATCCGCGAGCTGCTCATGACGCTCTCGCGCACCGAACAAATGCCCGCGGACTACCGTGACGCCATTACCAAGGGTTACCTGCTCGCCTTTTTCGGTGAGCTGCTCTCGCGCATGACCTTTAAGGAAAGCGCACAGACCGATTCCATGACCCTGCGCTCCATCGTCTCCTACTGCGCGCAGAATTACTCCCGCGAGCTGACGCTGGCAACCTTGGAGGAGGAGCTGCATTTGAGCAAATACTATATCTCTCACCTGTTCGGCAGCAAGATCGGCACGGGCTTTAACGACTATATCAACGCCCTGCGCGTTTCCGAGGCTTGCAGATACCTGCGCAGATCCAACAAGAGCATTACCGAGATCTCGACTTTGGTAGGTTTTGGCACGCTGCGCACCTTTAACCGCGCATTCATCAAGCAGGTGGGCGTTTCTCCCAGTGAATACAGAAAGACCGCGCCGCGCCCCTCGGAGCCGGATCGCACGGGTTTGGAGGTGGCTGAAAATGCCTGAACAACAGCAAAATAAGCAGAGACGGCTGCTGACCTTTCTTAAAAATTACGGCATTCTGACCGTCGGTGCCTTTGTCTACGCATTCGGCATTGCCGTATTCCTTGACCCCAACCATTTAGCCCCCGGCGGTGTTTCGGGTATTTCCATCATTCTCAACAGCTTTATTCCCATCGGTACCGGTGTCTGGATCTTCGCGATCAATATCCCCTTGATGATCCTTGGCTTGATCGTATTCAAATTCCACTTTTTGATGGGCACGCTGTATGCCACCGCGCTTTCCTCCGCCATCATCGAGGTCATTGCGCGCGCTTTCTCACATCTCATTCCCGATATGCACGATCACCTGCTGATCGCGGCTGCTGCAGGCGGTGTGATGGTTGCCATTGGCATCGGTCTTGTGTTCCGCGGCGGCGGCTCAACGGGCGGCTTTGACATTGTGGTCAAGCTGCTGCGCCGCAAATTCCGCCACTTGAAGACCGGCATTTTGTATCTGGTGCTGGACGTTACGGTCATTGCCATCTCGGCAATCGCATTCCACGACGTACTGGTTGCCATGTACGCCGTTGTGACCGTGTTTACCAACTCCACCGTGCTTGACATGGTGCTGTACGGCAAGGACAACGCCAAGATGGTCTATATCATCACCGATACGCCCGAAGCGGTTGCAGACAGACTGATGAAAGAGGTCGAGACCGGCGTGACCGTATTGCACGGCGAGGGTGCTTACACCAAAAAGAACAAAAAGGTGCTGATGTGCGTGCTGCACGACCAGCAGTACCCCCTGCTGCGTGACATTGTCAAGCAGGAGGACAAGCACGCCTTTTTGATCGTGACCAAGGCAACCGAAATCTTCGGCGAAGGGTATAAGAACCACTACGCGGAAGAGCTGTAATAAAAAATGCTGCCCAAGCGCAGCATTTTTTATTCCTGCTCCGGGGAAAAATTACAAAATGCGGACGCGCGCCCAAAAGCCGTCCCCTCGGGGGAAGGAAGGGGTCCCCGTAGCGCAGGCGTACGGGGAGGAAGGGGTCGCGCGATAAGATTGGGACAGTATAAGATTATGGAATATCTTGCAAAAATCAAATGAATATGTTATACTGATGAAAACGCATCGGGAGTTAATCATGTCACTGCCCTACAAAAAGAAAAATAAGCCGTTAGCCCAACATATGCGCAATCATGCACATGCTACCAAGCAGGAAAATCATTTATGGTACGATTTTTTAAGTAAATACCCTGTGAAATTCCGCAGGCAAGTAATGATCGATGATTTAATTGCGGATTTCTATTGCTATAGAGCAAAATTGATCATCGAAGTAGACGGCACTCAACACCAAACGGAACAAGGTATGCAGAAGGATGCATTGAGAACAGAAAAATTAGAAGCTCACGGTCTGCAGGTCATAAGAATTCCCAATCGGTATATTGATAAGGAGTTTTATATAGTTTGCAACTACATAGATCATACTGTAAAAGAAATATTAGGGGATGCTTGATTGCATCTCCTTTTGTCCTTTTTCCAAAAGAATAACGCCGTCCCAATCTCATCGCGCGACCCCTTCCTCCCCGTACGCCTGCGCTACGGGGGCCCCTTCCTTCCCCCGAGGGGACGGCTTTTGGACGCGCGTCCGACTTTATCAATTATCGGTTAAGGGGGGAGTATCTCCATCGGTAGGGCGGGGGCTTGCTCCCGCAGACTTTGGCACAAACTAACCTTTACATAAAAGTTCGCCCGCACTTGCGTGCGGGGGCCTTTGTTTTATCACATATCCGTTTCGGGCTGCTCGAAGGTATCTCTGACGCGGAAGATCAGGGAAATGCACCAAAGAGCGGCAAGGGCGACTGCCACGTACACGATTCTGGAAAGCACCGCGCCCTGTCCGCCAAACAGCCACGCGACCGCATCAAACCCGAAAAGCCCGACGCTGCCCCAGTTCAAACCGCCGATGGCAGCTACGATCAAAGCAATTCTGTCAACGATTGGCATCATATCATTTTTCTCCTATTGTATATTTGGATTGTACAATCTTTTTGTACCCATTGATAGTTTGCGCCGCTTTCGTTCTTTTATGCCCGAAAAATATGCCAAAGCAGGCAAAATATTAGAAAACATACCGATTGACAGCGCGAAAAATATGTGATATACTATAAGATGAATTAGTATGTACATATTCAATTTATGATAAATTAAAGGAGACTTTTTATGCATTGGTCAGAAGAAATCGCAAAAAAGATCATCGCGCAAAATCCCGATAAGGATGAATACGTCTGCGCTGCCGGTGTTTCTCCCTCCGGCTCGGTGCACATTGGTAACTTCCGCGATCTGGCAACCCCCTTGTTCGTTGTCAAGGCGCTGGAAAAGCAGGGCAAGCGCGCAAAGCTGCTGATTTCCTGGGATGAATACGACCGTTGCCGCAAGATCCCCGCAAACGTGCAGGCGGTCGTGGGCAACGATTACGACAAATACATCGGCTGCCCTTACGTGGATATTCCCGACCCTTGGGGCTGCCATGAAAACTACGCAAAGCACTTTGAGGACGAGTTCCTCAAGGGTATTGAGCCCTTCGGCATCAAGCTGGATTGCCGCTATCAGGCAGATCTGTACCGCTCGGGCGCTTACGCCGATGCGATTTTGGAATCCATTCAAAAGCGCGGCGAGATCTTTGAGATCCTTGACTCCTTCAAGACCAAGGACAAGAGCAAGAGCGAGGAGCAGCTCAAGGCTGAGCACGACGCAGAAAAGGCAGCTTACAGCCCCGTCAGCATCTTCTGCGACGCTTGCCACACCGACTTTACCACCATCACCAATTTCTCCGAGGACGGCACCGAGGCAGACTACACCTGCCGCTGCGGTCACGCGGGTCACTTCAATTTCCTTGAAAACCACAACTGCAAGCTGGGTTGGAAGGTTGACTGGGCAATGAGATGGCGTCACGAGGGCGTTGACTTTGAGCCCGGCGGAAAGGATCACTCCGCGCCCACCGGCTCTTACAACAACTCCAAGCAGATCGCCAAGAAGGTATTCGGTCACCAGGCTCCCCTGTATCAGGGCTACGAATTTATCGGTATCAAGGGCCTTGCGGGCAAGATGTCCTCTTCCTCGGGCATCAACCTCACCCCCGAGACCATGCTCAAGCTGTATCAGCCCGAGGTACTTCTCTGGCTGTACGCCAAGACCGATCCCGTTAAGGCATTCGACATTTGCTTTGACGACGGCATTCTGCGCCAGTATTTTGAGTTTGACAAGATGCTGGGCGACTACCGCGAGGGCAAGGCAAACGAGGCAACCGTATCCATCATGGAAAAGTGCCTGATCGAGGGTAGACACGTCGAGACCGTTCCCATGGGTCTGCTTGTCCAGCTCGGCTCTATCGTGGACTTCAACGTGCCGCTCTTGGAGACCGTATTTGAAAAGATCGGTATGCCCTACAAGCACGAGCAGTTTGCAGACAGACTGGAAAGAGCAAAGTTCTGGCTGGAGCAGTGCGCTCCCGAGCAGGTCAACCGCCTGCGCGCAACCCGTAACTTTGAGGTGTTTGATACGCTGACCGAGCAGGAAAAGCAGCAGATCGCGCTTTTGCACGACGTCATTGCCAAGGGCGGCTACACGCTCGACGAGCTCAACACCGCCATTTACGATATTCCCAAGCAGGTTTACCCCGAGCTTGCCGACTCCAAGGAGATCAAGGGCATTCAGGGCAACTTCTTCAAGACCGTTTATAAGCTGCTGATCGACAAGGAGCAGGGTCCCAGACTCTACCTCTTCCTGTACGCCATCGACGCTGACAAGTACGTGCACCTTCTGGACTTCTCCTACCCCAAGACCGAGGCAGAAATTGCTGCTGAGCAGGCTTGCGAGGCATGCGAAACTCCCGCAGAGGAAACTCCCGCTGCGCCCGAAGCACCCAGAGGCGAGGCAGATCCCGTACAGCCCGTCAAGGAACAGGTCACCATTGAAGACTTTGACAAGATCGACCTGCGCGTTTGCAAGATCCTCAAGGCTGAAACGCTGCGCAAGTCCAACGCTTGCCTCAAACTGACGCTGGACGACGGCATTGGCGAGAGAGTCATCATGTCCTCGATCAAGGCGGAGTACACCCCCGAATCCCTGATCGGCAAGAAGATCATCGTGATCGCAAACCTCAAGCCCAACAGAATTTGCAACATCAATTCGCAGGGCATGCTGCTGGCAGCTACCAACAACGCCTGCGGCTGCAAGGTCATCTTTGTAGACGACAGCGTTCCCACCGGCACGCAGATTCATTGATTTCAAAAATAATATACAAAAACAAACCGCAGCCTGATGGGGCTGAGATATTAGCGGCAAATAAAGCAAAAGCAGAAGTCTTTGTAGGCTTCTGCTTTTTTCTATGGGGATATTACGCTTAGAAACCGTTTGGATTCGCGCTCTCCCCCCTGCGCTTGGCACAGGGCAGCGCTGATATTCCCCCCTCCCGGAGGGGGGCTATGTCAGTTGTCCGCTCATTCAATTTCAAATTGACCGCTGAAATATTGGTTTTCACACAGATTTCGGTAA
>JAZOVZ010000050.1:0-66424 GCA_045658965.1 Eubacteriales bacterium | reverse complement strand
TATATTGTAATCAAGCGGTTGGTATTCTGCCAACCTTTTCTCGGTCATACAACTGCTAAGACATATTAGTAGAGCACTCAGCATCACAAACATTGAAACATGCTTTTTCATCAGTTTTCTCCTTTCAAAAATTCCATGTTTTTCCGTGTAACAGGGGACGGTTCTCTGTTACGTTGTGTTTTTCGTGTTGCGCATAACGGGGGACATGCCCTTGTTACCTTGGCTAATAATAATATACCATATTCTCCTTGACTTGTCAAGTTTTTTTGTGCATTGTGCGCATCACACATCCATTCCCCTGTATAAACAGCAAAAAAACACCCGCGCGTCTTGCGACACGCGGGTATATTTGCTTATGTAAGAAGATTACTCAGCGTCAGCAACTTCCTCAACGGGAGCAGCCTCAAGCATAGCCTTAGCCTCTTCCAGCAGAGCGCGGATGGACAGGTTGACCTTCTGCTTCTCGTTGTCAATGCCTACGATCTTAGCGTCAACGATCTGGCCGATCTCAAGCACGTCAGCGGGCTTAGCGATCTTGGTCATAGCGATCTGAGAAATGTGGATCAGACCGTCTACACCGTCAACGATCTCTGCAAATGCACCGAAGGGCATCATGCTAACGATCTTAACGCTTGCTACGTCACCCTCAGCATAGGTGTGGGTGAATACGTACCAAGGATTGGTCTCTGCGGTCTTGTAGCCCAGAGAAATTCTCTTCTTCTCCTTGTCGAAGCTCTTAACGAATACGGTCAGCGTATCGCCAATAGCAACAACGTCAGCGGGAGACTTGATTCTCTTCCAGGACAGCTCGGATGCGTGAACCATACCGTCAACGCCGCCAAGGTCGATGAACGCACCGTAGGTGGTCATGCTCTTAACAACGCCGGTGTAGGTCTTGCCTTCCTCGATCTCGTTCCAGAAAGCTTCCTCTTTTGCCTTGCGCTCAGCTCTCTGAACCATGGTAATGGAGCCCTTAGCCTTCTTACCCTCGCGGATCTCGGTAATTCTCAGCTTAACGGTGGTGTTCATAAGAACGTTCAGATCGCCGTCCTTGGGAACGCCGGTCTGGGATGCGTGTACGAACACGCGGTTGCTGTCAACGGAAACGATGACGCCACCCTTAACAACTTCGACAACAGTGCCCTCCAGCACGTCCTCGGAGTCCTTAGCTGCAACGATTCTGTACCAGTTCTTGTCAGAATCAACGCGCTTCTTGGAAAGTTCAGCAACTCCCTCGATGTCGCTGACACGAATGACAAAGGCATCTACCTTGTCACCTCTGTGGAATCTGTCAGTCAACTTTTCGGGAGAATCATCAACTTGCTCGGCCTTGATGTAACCCGTAACGCCTGCGCCGAGGTCCAACTGGATCTCTGCATCGGTAACGTATTCAACGGTTCCGGTAACGACATCTCCTGTATTTAAAGTTTTGAGTGATGATTCCAACAGCTCTTCAAAGTTTTCAATAACTTCGCTCATGGTTTTTTCTACCTCCTCAATTATATCGCGCGGTGTTGAGGCACCTGCCGCGATCCCCACCCTTTGGTGAGTAAACGGTCCATACGCAGAAAGCTGTGCGGCACTTTCAACCATATAGGTATCGGGACACGCGCTCTTGCTGATATGGTACAGTTTTGTCGAATTTGAACTGCTCCGACTACCGATCACAATCATGCAATCACACGCGCTCGCAAGGCTTGCAACCTCTTTCTGGCGAATTTCCGTGATACTACATATTGTATCAAAAATTATCGGATTTGTATATAGTTTTTTGATAAATTCTTTTGTTTTTATCCACTCGCCTAATTTTTGTGTCGTTTGCGCCACAACAATTGGTGATTTTGCACATATGTTTTCCCACTTTTCGGGGGTCAACAGGCGTTCCAGCTCATCGGTATCCGAAAATACCATCTTTTCACCCTCAAAGCGTGACAAAAAGCCCACCACCTCGGGGTGATCAGCCGCGCCCAGCACGAACAGCACGTGATCGGGAGAATTATGCTTTGCCACAATATCGTGGATCTTACGCACGAATGAGCAGGTGCAATCCTCAAAGCAAAAATGCCGGTTTTGCGCATGGCAACGCACAAGCAGCTCCTCGGTCTCTTTGGTCATGCCGTGCGCACGCACAAACACCTTCACAGGTGCGTCGGCAGTCGCTTGCGCGCAAAGCCGCTCGATATCCTGCTCGCACACCACGCCCACGCCCTGCGCTTCAAGGCGCGCTACGTAGGTATCGTTATGAATCAGTCTGCCCAAGGTAAACATACGCGTGCCCGGGGCATGCTGCGCGATCTCGCGCTCCACGGCGTCCGCCGCTCTGCCCACGCCAAAGCAAAAGCCCGCGTGCTTGGCTACGATGACCTCGCGCTTCATTGTGCGCTTCCCTTCTTGTCACGGAACTCCTCGCCCAGCGTGCAGATACGGTCAAACACCTTTTCGGTAATGGCGGTGTACTCCGCCGTCCCGCTAAGTCCCGCAGCATACTCCTCGTATTTCATGGGCTTGCCTACCACGATATCCACGCGACGGCCGAGCTTATACTTGTAATCCTTCATGCACAGATAGCACGGCAGAACGGTCGCATGCGTACGCGCGGCGATCATGCCGATGCCGTGGCGCACCTCGGTCTCTCTGGGATCAACGCCGGGATTGCGATGCCCCTGCGGAAAAATGCCCACGCACTTGCCCTGCTCGAGGAGCGCAATGCTGCGCTTGATGGCAGAAACGTCTCCCGCCTTGCGGTCAACGGGAAAAGCCCCCAAGCCCTTGAGCAGCCAACCGAGCACGGGAATCTTGAAAAGCTCCTTTTTCGCCATAAAGTGCGGTTGCTGCTTACGCATGGCACCGCACAGAAAAATGGGATCGGAAAACACGGTATGATTTGCGCAAATAATGTAAGGGCCTTCGCCGGCGTCCGGCTCGTTTTGCGCATCGTGCACGTGCGTGCGCGTTACCGCAAAAAACGGCAGGCGCACCACACCGCGAAAAGCCGCATAAAACTTTCCCTTCATATCACAGATCGTTCAGCTTATCGCCCAGCTTTTCCTTGATAAAGGCAAGCAGAGCATCCAGGCTTTCGTCAAAGGTCAAGCCGGAATTGTCGTACATAATGGCATCGTCCGCGGGAATGGCAGGCGCGATTTCTCTGCCCGCGTCCTGCGCGTCACGCGCCACCATTTCCTCCATGACCTGCTCAAAGGTCACCTGCTGACCCTTTTCAAGCAGCTCGATATAACGACGCTTTGCACGGGTCTCGGGGGAGGCTGTCATAAACAGCTTGAGGTCTGCATCGGGCAGAATGACCGTACCGATATCTCTGCCGTCCATGATCACGCTGTTCTTGCGTGCGATGTCCTTCTGGGTCTCCAAAAGGAAGGCTCTGACCTCGGGAATTTTGGAAACGCCCGACGCATACATAGAAATCTCGGGCTCGCGGATGCGGTCACCGGGATTTGTGCCGTTGAGATAAATATTCTGCACGCCGTCCTCAAACTTGACCTCGATATGAATATCGGGCAGCATGGAGATCACGGCAGCGGTATCCTCCCAGGAATAGCCGTGGTCGCGCACGTACAGACCTACGGTGCGGTACATAGCACCGGTATCCACGTAAACGATACCAAGCTTCTTGGCAATGGCTTTGGAAAGTGTGGTCTTACCCGCTCCGCCGGGTCCGTCTATAGCAATCTGGATCATGTCATAAACTCCTTTTATTTAGTCTGTCGCGGCACTCTCGCCTGCAAGATGTCCCGTCGAGAACGCGATCTGCAAATTAAAGCCGCCGGTATAAGCGTCTACGTCCAGCACCTCGCCCGCAAAGTAAAGTCCCGACACAATGCGCGACTCCATGCTGGCGGGCTTGATCTCGCCTACGTTGACACCGCCCTTGGTGACAATGGCTTCGTCAATGGGGCGGAATCCCTGCAAGGACATCGAAAAGCCCTTGAGCAGTGCGACCAGCTCACGACGCTCCTGCGCAGTAATAGAATTGACCTTTTTGTGCGGATCGATACCCGAGCGGGCTACGATCACCTCGATCATTTTCTGCGGCAGCAAATCGCCAAGGCTGTTGGCAAAGTCCTTGTTGTGGTATTTTGCAAAATCCGAAAGCAAGCGCGCGTCCAAGGTCTTGTCGTCAAGCGCGGGCTTGAGATCGATATAAGCCGTATATTTATCGGGTGCGATATCGGGCAGATGCGCCGATGCGCTCAGGATCATGGGACCCGTCAGCCCGAAATGCGTGAACATCATTTCGCCAAAATCGCGATACACTGCCTTGCCCGTGGCGTTGTCCTTGACGGTCAAGCCCACGTTGCGCAAGGAAAGCCCCTGCATGGCGCGATGGTCGCTGCCCTTGCAGGTAATGGGCACCAGCGAGGGCAACAGCTTGGTCACGGAATGCCCTGCCTGCACGGCAAGCTTATAGCCGTCACCGTCCGAGCCGGTCAGGGGGTAGGATTTACCGCCCGTGCAAATGATCACGCGCTCAAATTCATAGGGGCGCGAGGTGTACACACCGCATACGCTGCCATCACATAATAAGAGCGAGGTCACGCGCTCGTTGATCACCTTGACGCCTGCATCGCGCACCGCATCCTTGAGTGCGACCACAATATCGATCGCCTTATCGGAAACGGGAAACACGCGATTGCCGCGCTCGGTCTTGAGCGGCACGCCAAGGTTTTCAAAAAATGCTTTGGTGTCTGCCGTGGTAAATGCGGCAAGTGCGCTGTACAAAAAGCGCGGATTGGTAGGCACGTTGGAAAGGAACGCGTCTCGGTCGCAATCGTTGGTCACGTTGCATCTGCCCTTACCCGTAATGCGCAGCTTTTTACCAAGGCGGTCGTTGCGTTCAAACAACACGACCCGGGCGCCCATATTGGCAGCGGCAACGGCTGCCATCATGCCCGCAGCACCGCCGCCTACGACGGCTACGCGCACGGGAGAAAAATCATCGTAAGCCATACTCATTGCTGGGTCTTATCGTAAATGTCGTATTCGTCCCACAGTACCTCAAGGTGACGGAGTCTCTCGGTCACCTGCTCCTGGCGGGAGCGCGAAACGGCAACGACAAGCGCATTGATCACACTCAGGGGCGCGACCAACGAATCCACGAAGGACGCCATATCGCTCTGCGCAACCAGCAGCTGATCTGCACTTGCGGCAAGCGGGGATTCTACGCTATCGGTCAGGCACACGATATCCGCGCCGCTCTTGTGCGCGTACTCGGTTGCCTTGATGATTCTCTTGGAGTATCTGGGGAAGCTGATGGCGATGACTGCATCACCCTCGCCCACGCTGAGCATCTGCTCGAACACCTCTGCACCCGACGCGGTCTGCACCAAGCGCACGTTGTCAAAGATCATGCGCAGGCTGTGGTCCAAAAAGGCAGCCAGAGAGGACGAGGAGCGCACGCCCAGAATATAGATATTCTTTGCATTGACAATGCTGTTGACAGCCCCCTCAAACGCCTCGCGGTCAATGCCCTCGAGCGTCTTGCGGATCTTTTCCGCATCGGACTCCAGCACCTTGGAGAGCACGTCGCCCTTACCGATGAGATTGTTGGTGACTTCGATACGCTGGAAGGAGGTCAGCTTGGTGCGTATCAGCTCCTGCAGCGATTTTTGGAACTCGGGATATCCCTCGTAGCCAAGCTCAATCACAAAGCGCACCACGGTGGACTCGGAAACGCCTACTGCCTGTCCCAATTTGGAGGCGGTCATGTAGGCTGCCTTGTCGTATTCCTGCAAAATATATTTTGCGATCAGCTTTTGCCCCTTGGAAAAACCGCTCATATTTTCTTCGAGGATTCTGAGAATATCTCTTTTCATAATTGTGTCCTACCTATGTATGTATTTGGGAAAGCTCATAAAACACCATTCTTCATTATACACCGTTCCCCCTTTTATGTCAAGTGTTTTTGCAAGTTTTAGGAAGTGAAATTGCAAAAATCGAAGGGCTTCACATCAAACTTTCCCGGAATGTTTGTAGGGGAGCATACTATGCTCCCGCCACAAAGCACGTCGGTCAACCGCTTGGGTGTCGATACCGATCTTTGCTACTGGCGGGAGGATCATATCCTCCCCTACATGTATATTTTTCACTTTTACTGCTTCTGATACTCCCCCGCAAGGATGGAATACGTTCCCACGGTGCGGTACGAGCCCTTGACCAGCATTGCCTCGCGGCGCTCGCCCTCATACTGCATGCCAAGGCGCTCCATGACGCGCACGGAGCGGTCGTTGCCCTTTAGATACCTTGCCTCAATGCGGTGCAATTTCAGCGCAACAAAACCAAAGCGCACCACCTCGCGCACCGCCTCGGTGGCATATCCCTTGCCGCCGAAATCGGGGTGGAATACGTAGCCGATCTCACCTGCGTCGTTGGGGTAATCAAACCGCGTAAAGCCGCACGAGCCGATGACTCTGCCGCTCGCCTTTTCCACCACAGCCCAATCGAAGTAGTCCCCTACGCTGTACCGCTGTCCGATATAGCGCAGATAATCCTGCGTGTACTCGATATTGGCGTGCGGTGCCCAGGTCAGGTGCTCGGTCACGTCCTCGCGTCGGGAATACGCGTATATGTCCTCCTTGTCCGAAACCAGCATCTTGCGCAAGATCAGCCGCTCGGTCTCCAAGGTGGGAATTCTTGAAAATATCTTATAAATGCTTTCCTTTTTCATGGGCTTTGCTACGCACTCCTTACGTATTTCTGACTCTATTATAACGGACACGGCAAAATTTTGCAAGAGCGTGCAAAAAATATTTGCAAAATATTGTACAGAAGCGTGACAAAGCACGTCTTTTATGCTATAATGAATAAGATATGACAAGAAAGGAGTGATACGATGAAGGAGCAGCTCAACCGCGTACTGGTACCCGTAATATTGGGTGACGGCACACAGCCCGTCAAAATCGCACGCAGACTGTACCGCCGCTTTGGCGTGCTCTCGCACATCTATTGCTCCCGCACTGCGTTTTCAGCGCATTTTTGCGCCTGCGTACGCATCGTGCGCACGCCCTCTTACCTGCAGGGCGACCTGCTTTGCGCAGACCTTTGCGCCTTTGCCAAGGAATACCCCGACCTGCTCTTTTGTCTGATTCCCTGCACCGACGACTACAAGGTATTCTGCACCGCACATGCAGCACAGCTGGAGCCTTACTACGTCATGGTGCAGCCCGAGCAGGTGCAGGAGGATGCGCTGCCCTATTCCTATACAGAGGAGGTGCCGGTATGAAGCTTTGCGATTTGGTAAAAGAACTTGATTATACCTGCCCGCACGCTTTGCCCGATGCGGACGTGACCTACGTCTGCCACGACTCGCGCAAGGCAGGACCCGATTCGCTGTTTATCTGCATCGCAGGTTACGTCAGCGACGGACACAACTACGCACTCTCCGCTTACGATAAGGGCGCACGTATCTTTGTGGTGCAGCGACCGATCGATCTGCCCGCGGACGCCGTGGTGCTGACCGTGCCCGATACGCGCGTAGCACTTGCCACGCTGGCGGCAACCATTTACGACCGTCCCGCGGACAAGCTGCACGTCATCGGCATCACGGGCACCAAGGGCAAGACCACCACCGCGCTCATGATCCACGGCGTGCTTGAAAAGCTGGGCATTCCCTCGGCTTACATAGGCACCAACGGCATTGATTTTTGCGGCAGACACTACGCCACGGCAAACTCCACGCCCGAAAGCCTTGATCTGCACGAATACATGGCGCAAATGGTGGAGTGCGGCATCAGATTCGTGGTCATGGAGGTCTCCTCACAAGCCCTCAAGCTGCACCGCGTGCACGGCATCCGATTTGATTACTGCATATTTACCAATCTCTACCCCGACCACATCGGCGGCGTGGAGCATGCCGACATGGAGGAATACAAGTCCTGCAAGCGCATGCTGTTCTCGTTCCCCGGCATTCGCGATATTTTAGTCAACGCAGACTCCCCCGAGGCGGCGTATATGACAACAGATGCCACCGCTCCCATCACCACCTTTGGTATGGGCAAAAGCTGTGATTGGCGCGGAAATAAGATTCGCCCCGAGATCTGCTTCCGCGTACCCGGTACGGCATTTGAATGCCACACCCCCGACGGACAAGCCCTGCCCGTTTCGATTCCCTTCCCGGGCGATTACAGCGTTTACAACGCGCTTTGCGCGCTTGCTGTGTGCGACAAGCTGGGAATCCCGCTTGCAGACAGCATCGCGGCACTTTCGGTCGTACGCGTCAAGGGACGCTTTGAGCCGGTATTTTTGGCAAGCCGCCCCGATACCACCTTTATCATCGATTACGCGCACAACGGTGCTTCCCTGCGCGCTGTGCTGGAAGCCCTGCGTGCTTATAAGCCGAAACGCTTGATCTGCCTGTTCGGTTCGGTAGGCGACCGCACGCAGATGCGCCGCGGTGAGCTGGGAGCTGTGGCAAGCGAGCTTGCCGACCTCTCGATTCTGACCTCGGATAACCCCGGAAACGAAGACCCGAACAAGATCATCGCAGACATTGCTACGGCATTTACCCACGACAGATACGTCTGCATTCCCGACAGAGCCGAGGCGATTGCCTACGCGGTTAAAAACGCACGCAAGGGCGACGCTGTCGTGCTTGCGGGCAAGGGGCACGAGCAATATCAGCTGATCTGCGGCAAGCACCTGCCCTTCTCGGAGCGGGAGATACTGATGCAAACGGACAGAATGCTGTAAAGGAGGAAAAATCCGTATGGAAATTGCAAAAATTGATCCGAATTTTATCTTACCCGGTGCCATACAGAGAGATGACGTTGTATGGTTTGATGCCGCCCAGCCTCCGTTTGTGATTTACGGTGCAACGAGTACCAATCCTTATGCGCGCATGCCCATGGAGGTTGCCCAAACGGTCAGCGAGGGCGTGCAAGTCCTTTGTACCCACACCGCAGGCATTCGCGCCCGCTTTTGTACCAATTCCCCGTATATTGCCATCCGCGCCGAGTGGAACGAGCAGTGCCGCATGCCGCACATGCCGTTTCTCGGGATCAGCGGCTTTGATCTTTACCGCGTGTCCGGTGCGCACCGCAAGCAGAGCTACGTTGCCTCTCTGATGCTGCCTGTCAGCTGCGAAAACGGTTATGAATCGATCGCATACGTGGGCGAAGGCATGCAGGAATACGTTTTGAATTTTCCCCTTTACAATAACGTATCAAGGCTGCTGATCGGTGTCAAGGAGGGCAGCCTCTGGCAAGCACCGCAGCCTTATGCCAATGCCCTGCCCGCAGTATTTTACGGCTCGTCGATCACGCAGGGCGGATGTGCGTCCAGACCCGGTACGTGCTACCAGAATTTTCTCTCCCGCGCGCTGGATATGGATTACGTCAATCTCGGCTTTTCGGGCAACTGCCGTGCCGAGAATACCATGATCGACTACTTAGCAAGCCTTGAAATGTCGGTGTTCGTGTCGGACTACGACCATAACGCCCCCACAGCCGAGCACCTTGCCGCTACGCACGAAAAGCTTTACCGCGCCATTCGTGCCGCGCATCCGCACGTCCCCTACGTCATGCTTTCCAAGCCCGACTACCACGACACACCCGATGAACGCGCGCGCCGCACCATCGTCATGCAGACCTATCAAAAGGCTGTTGCCGAGGGAGATACGAACGTATATTTCGTAGACGGCGCGTCCATTTTCGCAGGTGACGAGAGCGACGGCTGCACCGTGGACGGATGCCACCCCACCGACCTCGGCTTTTACCGCTTTTACCGAGCACTGCTGC
Source organism: Eubacteriales bacterium (assembly GCA_045658965.1). Lineage (GTDB taxonomy): Bacteria > Bacillota > Clostridia > Oscillospirales > CAG-272 > SVQP01. Next base: position 56,672 of record JAZOVZ010000050.1, on the reverse strand, counting down.
CCATTTTTGAGCGCATATTTACCTGAATACAAAACAAGGACTCCTGCGTGGGCAGGAGTCCTTGTTTTTTACTATGTGGATTACTTTCTTGCGCCTCTCTTGAACATAGCAAGCATGTCGTCAAGATCGTCGTCAGCATCAGCGGTCTTTTCCTGTACGGGAACTGCCTTTGCAACGGGCTCGCTCTTAGGTGCCAGAGAAACCTTACCGGGGTTCTGGTTGTCATCCTTCTTGTCGAAGCCGGTAGCAATGATGGTAATTCTCATTTCGTCTTCCAGTTCGGGATCGAAGCCTACGCCCCAAATAACGCTTGCGTCGGGATGAGCCTCGTTTGCGATCATGGTGGAAGCCAGATCTACGTCCTCCAGACCAACGTCGGGAGATACCATAATGCTGATCAGAACGCCGCGTGCGCCCTTGATGGAGGACTCGAGCAGCGGGCTGGAGATAGCAGCGCGAGCTGCCTGCTCTGCCTTATCCTTACCGGTAGCAGAACCGATACCCATATGTGCATAACCTGCGTCCTTCATAACGGAGGTAACGTCAGCAAAGTCAAGGTTGATGAACAGGGATTCGTTAACCAGATCGGAAACGCTCTTAACACCGCGGTGCAGTACGTTGTCTGCAATCTCGAATGCGTTAGCCAGCGTAATTCTGGTGTCGGTTACCTGCTTGAGCTTTTCGTTGGGGATCACGATCAGAGAGTCTACGTACTGGCTCAGCTCGGCAATACCTGCCTCAGCCTGTGCAGCTCTGCGAGTGCCCTCAAATGCGAAAGGCTTGGTTACGATACCAATGGTCAGAATATCCATCTCGTGTGCAACGCGTGCAACGACGGGAGCTGCACCGGTACCGGTACCGCCGCCCATACCTGCGGTTACGAACACCATGTCGGTGCCCTGCAGGAACTTCTTGATATCGTCAAGGGATTCCTCTGCTGCGCGTGCGCCAATAGAGGGGTTGGAACCTGCGCCAAAGCCCTTGGTCAGCTTTTCACCGATTACCAGCTGCGTTGCAGCCTCGGATCTGCGAAGAGCCTGTCTGTCAGTGTTGATAGACACGAATTCCACACCGCGGATGTGGCTGCTGATCATTCTGTTAACAGCGTTGTTTCCGCCGCCGCCGACACCGATTACCTTAATGTTCACGCCACAATCGTAGGTATCATCATGTTCAAAAGTCATTTTGTTATCCTCCCGAAAATTTATCTCTGTTTTTTTATTTTTCTACGCCAAAGCACAAGACCTTGTGTCTTACGGGCAAAATCAGCCCAAGATATGCTTTACATATATAATATAACAAACTCAAAAATATTTCAAGAGGTTTCGCGAAAATAATTTCAAAAATTTATGAAAAATTCACAATTTCCGACACAAAATGTCATGCGACATCTGCATGCGACGTTATTTTTCAATCGCATCAAGGTCGACATCGTTTGCAGGACGCAAAAAAGGCTGTTCGGACCCCACCGATACGATGTATTTGCCGTCGGGATCCACACCGCCCTGTGCCAGAATCTGCTCGGCAAGGGCTAATTTTTGTGCAAAATCGCGCTCGTCACGCACGCGACCGAACTCAAAGCGGTACTTGCCGTCCAGCGTGATCTTCACGTCAAATTTTTCGCGCAGATCCACACTCGTCAGCCTGTCCGCTACACTTGACTGCTCCAGATACCCAAGAAACTCGGTAATATACGCAAAGTCCTGCTCGGTCTTGGCACCCTCTCCCGTTTCCTCCTCGCGCGTAAAGCGCAGCGTGCTGGCTCTCCCGGGCTTAGCCTCATCCAAAACGGGTGCAGGCAGCGCAAGCTTGGTCAAGCCAAGATGCACAAAGGCATCCGCTTCTCTTGCGGCGTCTACCACGCGCAGATCGGGACCGACCGCCAACCAACCCGTATGGGGCTTGCCGCCGATCAGGGTATCGTAATAGAAATAGTACAGCGTCGTTTGCTCCTTGACGCTGACGTGCAACGTACCGGGAAAGCTGTAGGTCACCTTGGCATCCTCCAGGTACAAAAGGCCGTCCATCAACCGCTGCTCGGCACGACCGGGCAAAAGTCCCAGCACGGGCGTCCAGCCGGACGCATCCAAGGCTTGCAGCAGCTCTTCCTCGGTATAGTGCGATTGGTTGGACTCTACCTCCACGTCAAGAATGGGAAAGAGGGATACGACCAATACGACCAGCAAAGCTGCGCACAAAACACAGCCGATCATAGCCGCGCGCTTGGTCCTCGCCGCCTTTTCGGCAGGAGAATAATTCTTGTGCGGCACTTTTTCCAAGAGTGCGTCACGCCATGCAATCAGTTTTTCCTTCATGCTCTGCCCCCCTTGGAGGAAAGCAGTTTTTCAACCTCCTCAAGCACCAGAGCGTTTGCGTCAACGCGGGCAAATCCCGCGATCCTTTCGCGCATCTCTGCCATCTTTTTCGCATCGCACAAAAGCATCTCCACGCGCATCTGCAAGCCGCCGCCCTCAAATTCACTTTCGCGTGCGTATACGGCAGCCCCCGCGTCGCCAAGTGCCTTGGCGTTCTTATATTGGTGATCGTTTGCCACGTTGGGAGACGGGATCAGGATCGCCGCCTTGCGCATCAGCGCAAGCTCGGAGAGCGTCATGGCTCCCGCACGCGCGATCACAACGTCCGCCGCTGCCATTTGCACGGGCATATCGTAAATGTACTCGGATACGCGCACGTTGGGCAAGGTATCCAAGCCTGCGGCGCGGTATTTTGCACTGTATTCTGCAAAGTAATCCTTACCGGTTGCGGTCACGAACAGCACCTCGGGGTGATTCTTTGCCATGCTTTCGATCATATCAAAAACATATTTGTTGACCATCATAGCACCGCGGCTGCCGCCCACGGCAAGCACTACGTGCTTGAATTTGCCCTCTGCACCGATGGCACGCTTGGCAGCGCGCTCGTCGCATGCGGTAAAGCCGTGCAAAAGCGGATTTCCCACCACGCGCGTCTTTTCGGGTTGTCCAAAGCATTCCGCCGCCTCGGGGAAATTGACCAGGATGCGATCCACGCGGCTGCGCACCTGCATCAGCGCCTTGCCCGCAAGCGCATTGGACTCATGCACCAGCGTGGGGATCCCCATGCGTGCACCAGCGGAAAGCAACGGCCAGCTGGCATATCCACCCGTACCGATGATGATATCGGGCGCAAAATCACGGATCAGCTTTTTCGCCTGCCCCTGCGATTTTGCCATTAAGTACGCCGTGCGCAGATTTCCCGGATGAAAGATGGGCGAGCGCATACCGCAGATATCCATGCTGTAAAACTCTTTATAATCGGTGCGCGCCAAAAGCTCCCTTGCCTTATCCGACCTCTCGGTCGATGCGGCAAAGGCGACGTGCGCGTCCGGATATTTTGCTTTGATGGTATCAGCAATGGCAATGGCAGGGTTTACGTGCCCTGCAGTGCCTCCGCCTGTCATTAGGATTCTCATACTGACCCCTTACTTTTTTTGATAAGAGTAACGCGAAATCGACAGAATAATGCCCATTTCAAAAATCTGCAGGGCAAGCGCAGTACCGCCCGACGAGAAGAAGGGCAGCGAAATACCCGTATTGGGCATGGAATTGGTGACAACCGCAATATTGAGAATGGTCTGCAGCGCGACCTTGGTGGTAAGTCCGTACACGGTCAGCGCACAAAATCTGTCGGGAGCATTTGCAGCGATCTTGTAGCCACGCCACAAAAGCAGCACCACAAGACCCATCAGAATGATCACGCCCAGCATACCAAGCTCCTCGCAGAGAATGGTAAAGATAAAGTCGTTCTGCGGCTGTGAAACGTAGCCGTATTTCTGTTGGCTGTTACCAAGACCTCTGCCGAAAAATCCGCCCGAACCAATGGCGTAAAGGCCCTGCAGCGTTTGCCAAGCCTCGCCCAGCGGGTCTACCTTGTCAATGTTGATCCAGGTATCGATTCTCTTACGTGCATAATCGGAAAACAGCAGTACACCGCTGACCACGCTGACACCCGCAATGCCTATAAAAGCAAACCATTTGAGCTTAGTACCGCCAAGGTACATGACGACGATACCCAAGATGCCCAGGATGATCAGACCCGAAAGGTGCTTTTCCAGCATGACCAGTCCGCAGATGATGCCGATGATGACTACGGGACCGATGACACCGTATGTAAAGTGTCCGCCGAATTTTTGCACGGTATTGATCTCTTTGTGATACTTGGACATAAAGAGTGCCAAGAACATGATCAGTGCCATTTTTGCGATCTCGGAGGGCTGAATCGTGATAGGGCCGATGGCGATCCAACGGTTTGCACCGCCGAATACCGTACCCATGACCAACACCGCCAACAGCAGTACGACCGAACCGCCGTATGCACAAATGGCAAAAAACTTCCAGAACCAGGGGCGCGCCATGAGTACGAACGGCACCGTGCCCACCATGGCGATTGCCAGATACATCAAATGCTTTTTAATAAAGTAGGTGGAGTCGTCGTGGTACTGCGCCGCGTAGATCGAGCTTGCGCTGTACGCCATGATCACACCGTACAAAACAAGTCCCAGTACGATCAAGAAAAACCACACGTCAATGCCGCCGCGCGTCAGAATGCCCTTTTCGGGCTCGGGATCGGGATGGATCTTTTTATGATAGATGGGGTCGTCGGGCTCTAATATTGCGTCCTGCTTTTGGTTTACAAGATCGGTCACTTCCCCGCCCTTGACACGCAAAGCGCGTTTGAAGCGTTCCCAATACACCTTATGCTTTTTCACGACCTCACCTCCTTTGGAAAATCAAAAAATCAATTACTTGGTTGCAAAATACGCGATCACGCACAAAAGTGCGGTAACTGCACTGAACAAAATCACAATCGGCACTTCCTTCCAGCCGCACTTTTCAAAGTGATGGTGCAAGGGTGCCATCTTGAACAGTCTTTTGCCGTGCGTGAGCTTGAAATACACGATCTGAAGCAGGCTCGAGAGCATTTCCGCCACGTAAACAAAGCCCGCAATGATGACAAGCACCTCCATATGTGCCATGAACGCGCAGCCCATCAGCACACCGCCGATAAAGAGCGAGCCTGTGTCACCCATAAATACGCGTGCGGGATGATGGTTGAACAGAAAGAATGCGCAAACCGCGCCAAACAGTGCCGCAGAGATCGCACCCATGCCGCCCTGCGCGGTCACGACCGCCATCACGGTCAGAAACAGCGATACGACAGCGGTAATGCCGGAAGCCAGACCGTCCAGACCGTCGGTCAGGTTGGTTGCGTTGACAAAGCCTGCGATCACAATGATATATGCGGGATATGCCAGCCAGCCAAGCTGAATGGTAAAATGCGTAAAGGGCACGGTCAGATCGGTGTGCAAGTTGCCCGTGATTGCCATCATGGCAACGTAAGCTGCCGCAAATACCAGCTGCAAAAGCAGCTTTTGCCATGCGGTCAAGCCTTGATTCTGCTTTTTGAGCAGCTTGCAGTAATCGTCCACAAAGCCGATTGCCGCATTGGCAACTGCCAGCATCAGCGTCAGCGCAAACGGGATGAGCGCGGACGAGGACGCAGCACCTGCCTTGATCAGAAGCAGCACCGAAAATACTGCCAGCACCAGCAAGAACGGCGGGATAAATCCGATACCGCCCATGGTGGGCACGCCCTGCTTATCCATGTGCCAAACGGGACCAAACTCATAAATGGTCTGTCCGATCTTTTTGGCACGCAACACGGGGATGAGAAAATACAGCGTCAGCGTTGCAAGACAAAATACTGCAAACGCCACCAGCAACGCCTCGGTAGCAATGGCTTCCTTTGTATCTAAGTGTAAACCGAAATATTGTAAAAGCATTTTCCTATCCTCTTTTATTCACTCAAATGTTGTTTTACGACGTTGTAAACCTCTTCAAGACGCACGCCTCTGCTTGCCTTGAGCAGCAGCGCATCGCCCTTAGAGAGCAGCGAGCATATCTTCTCTGCAGCCTGAGCTTTTGCGTCCTCACCCGTAAAGGCGTAGACTTGGCAGCCGTTCTCCTGCGCACCCTTTGCCACGTGTGCGCCAAGATCACCCACCGTGACCAGAATATCCAGCACGCCTGCTGCGTGCGCACCGGTTGCGTAGTGCAGCTGCTCGGTCTGCGTGCCAAGCTCCAGCATATCGCCAAGCACCGCGATCCTGCGCCCCTTGACGGGCATTTCGGACAGCGCGTGCAGCGCAGCACGCACCGACTCGGGGCTTGCGTTATAGCAATCGCAAAGCAGCGTCACGCCGCCGACCTGCTCGATCTGCTGACGCATCGCCATGGTCTTATACGCCATGATGCCTGCCCTGATGCTGCTTTCGGGCAAACCGAAGATCTTGCCCGTCACTGAGGCGTACATTGCCGCCATGACCATATGCTTGCCAAGTGCGGGGACTTTTATGTCATGCCAGACGTGCTCACCGTAGCGGATATCAAACAGCGAGCATCCGTCCTCGGTATAGCGGATATTTTCCGCGCGGCAATCCGCTGCGGGGTTGTCAATACCGAGATAGACCGTGTGTCTGCCGTGCGCCTTACGACCCGCAAGCAGCGGCTCGTCGGCATTGAGCAGTAAAAATCCGCCCGTGCGCAAGCCATCCGCGACCTCCAGCTTTGCAGCCGCGATATTCTCGCGCGTGCCAAGGTACTCAAGGTGCGAGCTGCCCACGTTGGTGATCATAGCCACGGTGGGACGTGCGGTCCTACTCATGCGCGAGATCTCACCGCGTGCGCTCATGCCCATCTCCAATACGGCGGCGCGATGGTGCGCACCTGCCGACATCAGCGACATGGGCATGCCGATCTCGCTGTTGAAATTGCCTGCAGCAGCGTACAGATTGAGCTCCTGCCGCAATACCGACGCTACCATTTCCTTGGTGGTGGTCTTGCCCACGCTGCCCGTGATGGCAATGGTTCTCATGGGATCTCTTTGACCGAATTTTTCAATTCTGTAGCTTTTGGCAAGCTGGCAGAAGGCAGCCACGCTGTCCTCCACCACGGCAGCACCTACGTGCTTGGCGCAGATGTCCTGCGGCACGTATTCGCACAAAAAGCATCTGCAGCCTGCATTGATGGCTTGCCCGATATAGTCGTGTCCGTCCACGCGCTCCCCGCGAATGGCAACGAACAAGGTATTCTTATCCGCTTCTCTGGAGTCGGTGCAGATATATGAAAATTCCACGCTTGCACATCCGGTAAAATCGTAAAGCTCACCGCCGCAATATGCAGCCGCTTGTGCCAGGGTCATGGGTTGCATGCCAAGCTTGATCTTCATATTCTCACTCTCCTTTTTTATTCTTGCTGTATGCCGCGCCAATAATCGTGCACAGCTTCAACGGCAATGGCACGCTCGTCAAAGGCGTGTCTGCCATTCTGATCAATTTCATAGTTCTCGTGCCCCTTGCCCGCAAGCAGGATCACGTCGCCCGCTCTTGCGTGCTCGATGGCGTGTCGGATGGCGCTGCGTCGATCGCGGATCACACGGTAATGCGCGCGTTTGTCCACACCGCGCACAATGTCCGCAATGATGGCATCCGTCGGCTCTGTACGGCTGTTGTCCGCCGTGATCACAAAATAATCCGCCATGCGCGAGGCAATCTGCCCCATTTGCGCGCGTTTTCCTTTATCTCTGTCCCCGCCGCAGCCAAACACCAATACCGTGCGCTGTGCGCGTGTTTTGCACCTGCGCACAGACGTAAGCAGGCTTTCCAATGCATCGGGCGTATGCGCGTAATCGATGATCACCGAAAACGGCAGATCCGCACCGAGTGCAACTCTCTCCATTCTTCCGGGCACGGGCGGCACAAGAGCCATACCGTCCCTGATATTTTGCGCCTTGACACCAAGCAACAGGGCTGCTGCCGATGCCTGCAAGGAATTATTGACCGCGAAATACCCGCTCATGGGGCATTGGATGCGCAACCGTGCATTTGCCGATACCAGCTTATATGCCACGCCCGCTGCCTTGATCGCAATTTCCTCGGCATAATAGTCCGCATTTTTGTGTCTTGCCGAGCAAGTCAGCGCAGTACACGGGCTCTCTGCCCGCAAGGCTGCCACGCGCTCGTCGTCCATATTCAGCAAAACGCGGTCACACGCTCCAAGCAACTTTTTCTTTGCGGCAACGTACGCCTCCATACTACCGTGAAAATCCAGATGATCGCGCGTCAGATTGGTAAAGATCCCAAGCGCAAAGTGCAAGGGCGCACATCGCTCTTGCGCAAGCGCATGCGAGGTGACCTCCATGACCACCACCTGCGTTCCCTGCTCGGCAAACGCCGCCAGCATGGGATACAGCTGCTCGGGGGCGGGCGTGGTCATATTGGCGTTGCCCGAAACGTCCTTGGGCACCTCACCCGCAGGACCCTCACATTTGACCGTACCGATCATTGCGCACTTGATTTGCGCGTGCTTAAGCAGTCCGTAAAGCAGCCACGCCACCGAGGTTTTGCCGTTTGTGCCCGTAATGCCCACAAATTGCATTTTTTCGGAGGGCTTACCATACCACGCATCCAACAAATACGCTACCGCTGCACGCGTATCGTCCGCGCGCACGGTGCACAATCCTTGGGGGATCTCCCCCGTATAATCCCGATCGATCACCGCTGCGCACGCACCGCGCGCCCCGGCATCGCTCAGATAGTCGTGTCCGTCCCTGTGCGTTCCGCGCAGGCAGACGAACAATTGTCCTTTTATTAATTTTTCCGAATCGGTACAGATACCGCCAACGGAAATCTGCGCAGCATCCGCGGGGCACGCAAGCCCTGCCGCGCTGCATAAATCAGAAAGAATCATGAAAGCCTCCCAAAATTAGTTTGTTTAGGCTCTCCGTTCTTTTAGTATTCCTTAATTTTAATAATTCAGTTCGGGCAGGTCAGGGTTTTCCACGTCGTCTGCCACGTTTTCGTCACGGAAGTATACCGTAACGGTGGTACCGATCTCAACAAGCGTGCCCGGCTCGATCGACTGTGCATACGCAGTAGCCGCCGTACCGCTGGTATAATTGTACGTACCCGTGATTTTGATATTCAGATGGCTGCTTGCCAGAAGTCCGCTTGCAGCAACAGCAGTTTTTCCCGTCAGATCGGGCACCTTGACCATCTGCTTTTCAGCAGATCGCTCGGTATACACGATCAGCTTGGATCCTTGCTTTTCCATCTTGGTGCCTGCTGCGGGAGATTGCGCAAAAATCGTATCACCGTCACCGATCACCTCAAGCTCAATGCCCAGGCTGTTTGCATAATCGCGTGCGGCATCAAGGGGCCACCAAACGACCGCAGGCGTCTCAACCGCCTTCTTGGCAAGCTCGGCATCGGTATAGACAGCCTCCACGCCAAGATAAGGCAGAATGGTTGCCATGACGTTACCAACGTAAGGTGCTGCTACCACAGAGCCGTACAACGTGCCCTTGGTGGGTTGGTCCACCATGATCAGTGTGATATACTGCGGATCATCCGCAGGCGCGTACGCAACGGTGGAGCAGATATATTTGCCCTCGATCAGATTGCCCTCGGCATCCTTCAGGTCCTTTTTCTCGGAGGTACCGGTCTTGGCTGCGATCCTGTAGCCGGCAACGTAGGCGTTTTTCGCGCCGCCGTTACCCGAAACGCCCTCTTCCAAAATTTTGGAGATGGTCTCGGCGGTCTGTGCGCTGATCACCTGACGCTTGATCTCGGGTTCGAAGCTCTTGATCACGTTGCCGTTCTGGTCTACGATGCTCTTGACCAATCTGGGAGTAACCAGATCACCGCCGTTTGCCACCGCCGCAATTGCGGTTACGTGACCCAGCACCGAGATCTTGAAGTTCTGACCGAACGACGCGGTAGCAAGATAAATATCCGCACTCTCGAACAAGCCCTTGTTCCAGAAGGTCACGCCCTCGACCGTGCTGCCCTCACCGGGCAGATCAATACCGGTCTTTTCAAAATAGCCGAACGATTTAAAATAGTTATAAAAGCGGCTTGCACCAATGTCCGCACCGATGCGCATCAGCCAAGGGTTGCAAGACTGCTGAATGCCCTCCGCAAAGGTCAGCGAGCCGTGTCCCTGCACCTTGTGGCATTTGATCTTTCTGCCGTTCACGATATGATAACCGGGGCAGAAATGCGTTTCATTGATAATAGGAAGATTTTCCTCACACGCCATAGCGGCTGTAATGATCTTGAAGGTCGAACCGGGCATATACACCTCGGTAACCGCCTTGTTATTCCACGTGGTCAGCAAAAGCTCCTGCGAAAGCTTGCCGTATTCCTCGCTATCCTCGGCAAATCCGCTCTCCTGCAGCGCCTTAAGGCTGTCCTCGTTGAGCGTCCAGGGATCGTTGAGGTTAAAGGTCGGATACACCGAAATGGCAAGAATATCGCCCGTTTTGACGTTCATGACCACGCCGCAAGCGCGGTTTTCACCGCCGGATTCAATATACGCTTGCTTGACCTGCTCGTCAAGTGCGTTCTGCACGAAAACGTCGATGGTGGTGTTGAGCGAGTAACCCGGTACTGCGGGCACCATGCTCTCGTAATCGTAAGGCATCTCGTTGCCGTCTGCGTCGCGTGCGGTCACGTATTTGCCGTCCGTACCCTTCAGAAACTCCTCATAGGTGTATTCCAAGCCGTAAATACCCGTACCGTCGTTGTTGGTAAAGCCAATGGTATGTGCACCCAGCGACTCGTAGGGATAGTAGCGCGTAGCGGTTGCCTCCAGATAGATCATGTCCTCAAGTCCGTTTTCCGCGATAAAGGTACGGATCTGCTTTGCTATATCACTTGTGACCTTGCGCGCAATGGTTCTGTCCAGGTATTGCGTTTTGGTGGTCTGGAATTGCACGTCCTCGTAGCTGACGTCCTCAAGACGCTCGGAAAGTCCGTGCGAGATCATGTCCGCGTAGTCCACGCCGTTCTCATCGCTTGCTTCCTTGATGGTACGGGGGGAGATAAACACGCGGTAGGTGGTCACATTACCCGCCAGCAAGATGCCGTTTGCATCGTAGATCGCACCGCGATCCGCCTCAATGGTGGTCTGCGTGGTGAGCTGGCTGATGACCTTTGCCTGATATTTTTCGTATTCCACGGTCTGCAGGATCAAAATACGCAGCATCAACAACACAAAAGCCAGCGATACCGCCATGGCAAGTACCGCTGCTCTTTTAATGGTCTGGGTTTGTGTGGTCCGCATACTCAACTCCTACGTCCTCCGTGTTTGTTTGCTTGTTTTGATAAAAACGGCGGCGTGCGCCCGTGTCCGTCTCCTGCCCGGGCAAGAGTCGAAGCACTTTTTTTCAGCCCTGCCGAAAAATTCGGCAATCCCGAAAAATGCGCCCGCCGCCTTTTTGACCCGATACGAATATTATATCGGATTCGCCTTGTCCTGTCAATGTCAATCTATGAACTGCGCGCGACTTTTATGCAGGCAATCTCGCTCAATCCACTATAATTCCGATCGCACTGAGCAAATTCGAAAGTCCTTGACCAAATTCGCTTTTTTGTTCATAGACCTCCACCGTGTTCTCACTCTCGGTGGTAAGCACTTGCGTGGGAACGAACTCGGAGCGCACCATATTGTATTCCTCCACGGCGATCCGCTCGATCTCCAGCATATCGTTTTTGAGCGAAAGCTCGGTATTCAGCGTGGTATACTGCTTGTCCAGTGCATCCAGCTTGTTTTGCAGGATGCTGGCTTCTCTGACGGACAGGCTTACCATAACCGAGCTGCCTACGATCATAACGCAGCAAAGCGTGACCGTCAGCATCGCGCCAAGCACGCCTGCGGGCATCTTCTTTACTTCGCTCTTCTCGCACTTCTGCTCCTTTTCAATCGGGAACCAGTCGCGGGAAATCTCAGCCAACCTTGCGGTCGCGGGGCTTTCCAGGTACTTGCGCACCGACTCGGGCATTTGCTCGGTCAGAGTAAGCCACAGGGCTTTTTTTGGCGACTGCCCTCCCGTGACCTCTGCCTCCTGCTGCTGTGCAACGGTGGCTCTGACGCTGTAATTGGGCATTTTATAGCTGCGCTGATCGTGATAATAGCGCACGAAATCGTCTGCAGTCATGTGTCGCTCGCCCTTGTAAAGACCCGTACGGTATTTGTCTGCCTTGCCGTCCGACACGCGCTCTGCCATGATATACGCACCGGGTGCCATAGCGTGCGACAGTGCCTCCTCACGCTCCTGACGCTTGGCGTCAGTACGCACGTGCGCGGCAATGCCTCTGTCCTTGTATCTCTTACACAAGGCATCCACGTACTCCGCGCACGCGGTGTAGTGGGGCTTTTTTGCTTGCATGATGTGCTCCATCGGGTCCTCCCTCTATAGTTTCTCGGCTACACGCAATTTAGCACTGCGCGACCGAGGATTGATCGTAAGCTCTTGCTCCGAGGGCAAGATAGGTTTGCGGCTGATCACCTCGACCAGCGGCTTTTTGCCGCACACGCACACGGGAAAATCGCGCGGGCAGGTGCAGCCGGATGCCAAGGACGCAAAGGTCTGCTTGACCAGTCTGTCCTCAAGCGAATGGAAGGTAATGATGGCAATTCTGCCACCGGGCTTCAACAGATTAACGGCATCGCGGATGGTGGGCTCGATGACCGAAAGCTCCCCGTTGACCTCAATGCGGATTGCCTGGAAGGTACGCTTTGCGGGGTGATGGCCGCCCTCTTTAGCTGCCGCGGGCATGGCGGATTTGATAATGTCCACCAGCTCACCCGTCGTGCTGATGGGGGCAGTTTCTCTTGCCTTGACAATGCGGGAGGCAATGCGGGGTGCAAATCTCTCCTCGCCGTAATCGTATATAATGCGTTTGAGCTCCTGCTCGGTATAGGTGTTTACAACGGTGTATGCATCCAGCTTGTCCTCGCGGTTCATGCGCATGTCCAAGGGAGCATCTGCCATATAGGAAAAGCCGCGATCTGCAGTATCCAGCTGATAAGAGGATACGCCAAGATCAAGCAGCACGCCGTCCACACCGTCTATCCCAAGCTCGCGGCACACCTGTGCCATCTCGGAAAAGTTGCTGTGCACGACCTGCGCGTGCTCACCGAAGCGAGAAAGACGCTCGCTTGCCACGGCAACCGCGGTCAGATCGCGATCCAGCGCGATCAGCTTACCGTTGCCCAGACGAGAGGCGATCTCCTGCGAGTGCCCTGCACCGCCTGCCGTTCCATCAATATATATACCGTCGGGCTTGATATCCAGCGCGTCCATGCACTCGTGCAGCAGCACCGAAACGTGCGAAAATACCTGCTCTGCCATCTCTTACAACCCCAACAATTCCAGCTTTGCGCGCAGCTCGTCTCTGTCCTCATTCTGGATCTCAGCCTCATACAAAGCCTCAGACCAGATCTCCACGCAATCGCAATTGCCGACTACAACGGCATTCTTTTCAATTCCTGCAAAATCCAGCAGTGCCTGCGGCAAAAGGATTCTTCCCTGCGAATCGGGAGTCACCTTAGCAGCATTTCTGTGCAGATAACGCAGCGCAGGCTCAGCTACTCTGCGCTCTTGCTTTTTAATGGGAGCGATATATTCGTTCCATCCCTCCAAGGAAAAGACCTTGAGAACCTGTGCGCGGATATCACGCGCCACGATCAGCTCATCGCCCAGCTCCTCGCGGTGCTTTGCGGGAATAAAAAGTCTGTTCTTGGCGTCCACAGTATGGCGAAATTCACCTGTCAGCACGGTATTCGGTCCTCCTTTCCTTGCATCCTTGTGTCGTTGTGTACGACAAATTCAACACTTTGCCCCACAGCTCCCCACATCGGGTATATTTATTATAAACTTATTACTGAAAAAACGCAAGAGGGAATGTGCGATTTTTCAAAAAACCGTTCTGTTTTTTTGTATCTTTTGCGAAAAATTACGGGTGCAATCCTAAAGTTGCACCCGCGTTTTTAATAATAACTGTAATTACTTACATTTATTACCATTTATTTAATTTTGCGCTATTTCCCAATAAAAGAAATGGCGGACAACCGTGGAAAATGGCGTACTGCGACGTTTATTTTTGCTCGTTTGCATGGACGTCGCTCTGCTTTTTGCGCCGCACCAACAGCGTCAGCAATGCCCTGCCGTCGAACGGGATAAGCGGATAGAGATACCTGCGCCCGCCGTTGACAGTCTTGTTTGTAGCCAGCAGCACCGCGATCACCACAGTACCCGCGACATAGCCCCACACACCGCAAAGCGCGGTCAGGATCAACAGACCGATGCGCAGGAATTTGAAGGCATAGCCCAATTCGTACGAACGTTGCGTAAAGGTGGCAATGGCAACGAACGCCATATACAAGATGACCTCGGGAATCAGCCAGCCGATCCCCACCGCGAAATCACCGAGGATCAAGCCGCCCACGACCGAAAGCGAATTGGACAGCATGCTGGGCGTATTGAGCGACGCCATGCGCAAGCCGTCAATGATAAACTCGGTCAAGAGCAGCTGCGCGATAATGGGAATGCGCCCCGCCTCTTGCGGAATGATAAACTGCAGCCATGCCGGTATGATCTCGGCGTTAGAGATCAGCAGATACCACGTGGGCACCAAAAACAGCGAAAGCGCGAACACGACGTAGCGCACAACTCGGATATAAGTGCCGGTCAACGGGGTAAAATAATAGTCGTTGGTCTCCTGCATGAAGTCGAAGATGCTGACGGGCAGGATCATGACCTGCGGAGAGTTATCGCAAAAGATCAGCACGCTCCCCTCCAACACCTGCGCGGCGGCGGTGTCGGGTCGCTCGGTATAGCGGATCTTGGGAAAGGGATTATACCAGCGCGCCTTGACCAGGCATTCGGCAAGCGATTGATGCCCCAGAGGCAGCGCATCGGTATCGATGGAGGCAAGCCGCTTTTCCAGTCTGCGCACGTAATCGGGATTGGCACGGCTTGCAAGATAGCACATGACCACGTCGGTTTTGGAATGTCTGCCCACCGTAAAATACTGCATGGTCAGCTGCGGGTCGCGCACGCGGCGGCGCAAAAGCGCGGTATTGAAAATGAGCGTTTCGACAAATCCGTCGCGCGAGCCAACCATAACGCGGTCGCCCTCGGGCTCTTCGGTCGAGCGTGCGGGATAGGTCCGCGCATCAACAATGAGCGCAAGAGGCCCGAAGGTAGAGGCAAGGATGAGCGTTGCGCCCGACAGCACCATTTGCACCATGAGGTCAACGTCACCCGTGATATCGCACTCCACGTGCGGCACGTTGTATTCCGCAAACCGCTCGGCGGCGGATTTGACACCGTCGGGAGGCGTTTGCAGCGAATCCAGCGAGAGAAAATGCATCATCAGCTTTTGCATGGGCGTCGCGCTCACAAAGCCGTCTATATAATAAAGCGTCATTTCGTCCTTGCCTACGCGCAAGACCTTGCGAATGACGTCAAAATTCTCATCGGGATGCAAAAGGCTGTCCAGCGTTGCCACGTTGACCCGATAATTTTCACCCAGTTTACCCATAATCACGTTCCTTTTTGTGTATTCAAAGGTTAGTTTGGGAGAGTTTTGAGAGATTATGAGAAACAAAATTTGGGCAACCGCCACCATACGGACGCCCCACGATGAAAGTTTTTGCGTTGCTTTTTTCAAAAAGCGACCGCCCATCCAAGGGCGCGTAGCCCTTGGTCGCTCGTCGCAACGAGCGAAACTCCTTATCGCCGTTTTTTGGTTCTTTTTTGCGGCTACTCCGTCAAAAAAGAACGGAGAAAATTATCTCAATGTAAAGAAAAAGGAAGTTACTTACACAAAGTAGCTTCCTTTTTGTATACTGCGGGAGCAAGCCCCCGCCCTACGGCACAAACTTTTGAAAAAGTTTGATCAAAACTTTTTATGAGTTTGGCTTGTCCGCGCTCACAGCTTCTGCTGATTACACCAGATCTTCATGACCATCTTGGTGGGCAGGATCCATGCAAGGAATCTTGCGCGTCTGATCGCGTGCCCGCAAACGGAAACGTCGCGTCCGCGCTTCATGTCCTTGATCGCGCGCGTGACCACCTGCTCTGCCGTGTAATATCTCGCGTAATATTTGATGGTATCGTCGGTCACCGCTCTGTCAAAGAACTCGGTCTTGACCCAGCCGGGACAGATCGCCATGACGCGAATGCCCCTGCCCTTCAGCTCCACGTTCAGAGAGCGCGAAAAGCTGAGCACAAACGCCTTTGTCGCACCGTACACGCCGATATAGGGCACGGGTTGGAATGCCGACTGGCTGTCGATCTGATAGATCTGACCGCCCTTACTCATATAGGGCAGCGTCAGATACGTCATGCTCATCAGTGCACTTGCATTGAGCGTGATCATCTGCTCCTGCTCGGCAAGGTCAATATCGGTAAATGCACCGAATCTGCCAAAGCCGCTGCCGTTGACCAGCACCGCCACGTCGGGCTTATGCTCGATCAACAGATCGCGATACGCATCCAACGCTTCTCTCTTGCACAGATCCAGCGCAATGGCTCTGACCTTGGCACGCGTCTGCTTGCCGATCTCCAAGAGTCTGTCCTCTCTTCTGGCGATCAGCCAAAGCTCGTCAAACTCGTTCTGCGCATCCAGCTGCAGCACAAACTCCTTGCCCATACCGGACGATGCGCCTGTGATAACTGCTATTCTCATGCCGCACCTCTTACAGAATGATCTGCTCGGGCAAGCCGTTTGCGTACTTGGGATATCTTTCGCCCTCAATCAGAGGACGCAGATATGCCAGGCATGCATCGGTAATGCCGTTATGCTCTGCGTTGATATACGCATCGGGCACGCGCTTGATCTTGTTTGCGATCTCGTGCACGTCCGCACAGCCGATCTCGTATGCGTAGGGCTGGTTGGAAATTCTCTTATACAGCATCATCTTGCCGCTCTCGCCCTGCTCTGCAGCCAATGCAGCCGCGCGACCGATGGCAACCGACTCTGCAATATCGGTAGCGGATACCAAGTGACCCGCGCAACGCTGGCACACGTTGAGCTCAACCGAACGCACCTTGCAGCCGATTTGGTCACGCACCGCATACTCCAGCGCCTTGCCCGTACCTGCGAGATACTGGTGACCGAACACGTCCTTGACACCGCTCTGCGCGCCTGCGCCAACGTAAGTGCCGTCGGCAAAGCGAATGCCCTCGGAAACCGCCACGACCACGTTGGGGTGCTTTTCCAGCGCCTTCTTGGTGCTCTCAATAAATTCGTCCATGCAGAACGCCTTTTCGGGCAGGTAGACAAGATCGGGCTCTTCCCCGTTTGCAAGTCTGCCAAGAGCCGCAGACGTGGTCAGCCAGCCAGCGTCTCTGCCCATGATCTCAACAATGGTGACCGCCTTGGTGGTGTACACAGCCGCGTCACGAATGATCTCGGAAACGGTGGTTGCCACGTACTTTGCCGCCGAGCCAAAGCCGGGGGTGTGGTCGGTGCCCTCCAAGTCGTTGTCAATGGTTTTGGGCACGCCCATCACGCGCATCTCATAGCCGCACTCCGCCACGTACGCGGACAGCTTGGATACGGTGTCCATGGAGTCGTTACCGCCGATATAAAAGAAATAACGAATGTCATACTTCTTAAAGATAGCAAGCAGCTTTTCGTAAAATTCGGGATCGTCGGTGTGCTTGGGCAGCTTTTTGCGGCAAGAGCCCAGTGCTGCCGCGGGGGTCAGCTCCAGCGCGTCTAACTTATCCGCGTCCTTGGCAAACTCGCACAGGTCGATCACTCTCTCCTGCATCAAGCCCTCAATGCCGTTGCGCATGCCGTACAGCGTGCCGATCGCACCACCGTTTTGGTTGATTTCCAGCACGCCGCGGATCACGCCCGCCAGCGTTGCGTTGATGGCTGCCGTCGGTCCGCCCGACTGTCCTACTACCGCGTTTCCGTATAATTTGGTCATATATGTGCCCTCTCTTTTCATGCAAGGTTTGTTGTATTTAGTATACCATATCGTAGCGCGATTGTCAATGAAAATGGCAGCGTAATGTAAGTTCACAGTTTATTTACAATGTTTTTTTGGCAAAACCTTGGACTGTTTGGCATTTTTTTGCGTCTATATAGGTAAGAGCATCCTGCTTGACAAATATTTTTCAATATGTTATACTGAAAACGTAATAGGAGGATTCATCATGAAAAAGAGTTTGAAATGGATATGTTTATTGCTGTTTTTCGCAACCATGCTGACCTCGTGCGGCACGGTGCTGAACGTCATGCCTGCCGCCATGACGGCAAACCAGGTTGTGCGCCGCATGAATGCTCGCCTTGCAAGTCTTGACGGTTACCGCATAGACGTTGAAGGAACGATTACCGCTTATGCCGGCACAACCAAGATCACCGGTACGCTGGAGGGCTTTGCCATTGAGGATCAAGGCAAGAATAAGGATGATTATTACTACCATACCGAAATGACCAACAGAAGCAAAACCAATAACGCCAACGTCACAGTCAGAACCACAGAAGCTTATTACGATGGCTATGCCTACAGTTATTACTCCGAAGGCAGCACATGGCGCAAGCTGTGCAGCCCCATGACCAAGAAAGAATACCTCAATTACATTTCTGATGACAGCTTGTTTGAATTAGAAACGGATGATTGCAAGAGCCGTCAGTTTGAAAAGACCGAGGACGGTTATACCGTAAACTATTCGGACTATTCCACGGATGCTATCGAGGATTTCTTTGAAAAGATGGACTTGGATGAGGATATGTTCGGAAAAATGCCGGAGGATCTCAAGATCACAATCACAACTGATGCGGACTATTATCCCAAAACCTTCACCTTTGAAATGATATTTGAGGAAAACAAGAGCTCGTATTACAAGCCTGAGTTTTCCATGACCATGACCTTCTCCCAATTCGATGAGGTTGAACGCAAGACCAAGAATCTTTCCTCCGACGGCTATAAGGAAATAGAAAGCCTTGCCCTGCTTAAGGAGGTGGAAGAGTTGATCGACGACCGTATTGATGCCAAGGAAGGCAGCTTTACCACAGAGACCCGTGCAAGTGCCAGCTTTATGTCGCAATCCAACAAGGAATCCGAAACCAACAAGGTGACGTTTTCCCGTAATGAGCAAGGATTCACCTTTGAAACGGAAGTGACAAAGAAGGACGATTCACAGCACATCTCCTACGCAAACGGAGAAAAAACGATTCAATACGGTGATGATAAAACGTACACCACCAAGATGTCCGAGGATGACGCGGAAAAATTTATTGCTGATTTGATCAACGATCCGCTCATGGGATATAACAAAAATTACGTGACAGATATCAAATCGACCGAGGAAGGATTTGAGATCACCATGGACGTTTCCAAGGACTCCGCCCTTGGTCAGATCATCACAAGCGCCGGTGCCAAGTTCTCTTCCGGCTCTCATACCGTAAAGATCAAGGTTGAGGGAGGCAAGATCACCGCAATCGAGCACGGTTACCGCGCAAGCGGCACGGTACAGACCGGTTTTAATCAGACCGCAACGCTCAACTATACCGGCAGCACGACCGTGACGTTTGATTGACGTTTATATGACGGAACTGCATCAAATCGATGCAGTTCCCTTTTTTGTTCACAAAATAACCGTTGACAAAATACGCACAGCGGGTGTATAATGAAAATGGTATTTTAGGGGCTGCCTTGCCCCATACTATAGTTGAAAAAACCGAAAGTGGGGTGAATCTCTTGCGCGAAGAAAACGAAAAGCTCGACGAGGAGCTGATGCAGCAAACAAACGAAGACGATCAATTAAAGACACCCGCCCCACGATTAAGTCATGACGAGGACGAGCAAGAGAGAGCCGAGCGCGAGCTGGACGAGCAGTTTGAACGCGAGGAGGAGGAACAGGAGCGCGAGGTTGAGCAGGACGAGCAGGCACTTGCCGAGGACGAAATGCCCGACTCCTATGAGGAGATCATGGAGGACACCTTCGAGAGCCTGGAGGATCTGCTTGACAACAAAAAATACGCCGATTTCGTGCGCGAGCTGGAAAAGCTCAACCCCATCGACGCGGCGGATTTCTTTGAAAATCTGCCCCCCAAGCGTATTCCCGCCGTATTCCGTCTCTTGAAAAAGGACAGCGCGGCAGAGGTTTTTGCCGAGCTTGACGCGCCCTTACAGGAGCGCATCATCTCTGCCATGACCGACCGAGAGATCGCTGTCATCGTCGAAGACCTGTTCCTTGACGACGCGGTAGACATGCTGACCGAGATGCCCGCCAACATCGTGCGCCGCATCAAGAAAAACACCACGCCCGAAACGCGTGCACAGATCAATCGCCTGCTCGCCTACCCCGAGGACAGCGCGGGCAGCGTCATGACCAGCGAATTTGTGGATCTGCGCAAGACTATGACGGTTTCGGAAGCAATCAAGCACATCAGACAGACCGGTATTGACAAGGAAACCGTGTACACCGCCTACGTCATTGACGACAGCCGTATTCTGGAGGGTATCGTATCCTTCAAGGATCTGCTTTTCTCGGCACGTGACGAGCTGATCGGTGACATCATGGAGCCCAATATCATTTACGCAAACACGCTCGACGACCAGGAAACGGTTGCCGACATCATTGCAAAGTACAACCTGCTTTCCCTGCCCATCGTGGACCGTGAATCCCGCCTTGTGGGTATCGTTACCGTCGACGACGCTCTGGACGTCATCGAAGAAGAGACCACCGAGGACATTGAAAAAATGGCGGCAATTTTGCCGACCGACAAGCCCTATATGCGTACAAGCGTATGGGAGAACTTCAAAAAGCGCATCCCGTGGCTGCTCTTACTGATGCTGACCGCAACCTTTACGGGCACCATCATTACCATGTTGGAGGGCAAGATCGATGCGCTCGACTTCCCGCTGGTGCTTTCCCTTTCGGCATTTATCCCCATGCTGATGAGTACGGGCGGTAACGCAGGCGGACAGTCGTCGGTTACGGTCATTCGTGCGCTCTCGCTGGGTGAAATTGAGCCCAAGGACATTTTACGCGTGGTTTGGAAAGAGATCCGCATTGCCATGCTTTGCGGTGCGTGCGTATTTGCCGCGTGCTTTATCAAGACCTGGGCATATGACTGCAAATTCAACACCGAGCCACAGTATCTCATGATCGCGGCGGCGGTCAGCGCGACCGTATTTGTGGCAATCGTGCTGGCAAAGCTGATCGGCGCGATCTTGCCGATCGGTGCAAAGGTGATCAAGCTTGACCCGTCGGTCATGGCATCGCCGTTTATTACGACAATCGTAGACACGCTGACCTTGCTGGTCTATTTCCTGATCGTCATCTACCTGCTGGTACCGCAGATGACGGCATTGCTGTAACGAGCACGCACGACCCACTCTTGAAAGTTTTCGCCCGCCTTTTTCAAAAGGCGGCGCAGTCGAGGGCGCGCAGCCCTCGTCGCCTCCGCAGAGGCGAAACTCTTTATCGCCGTTTGATTTGCGAAGCAAATATGTTCTTCTTTGCGCCAGCGGTGTCAAAAAGAACGGAGGAAATTATCTCAATGTATAAAAATAAGGGAGCTACCTATCAAGGTAACTCCCTTTTTGTTTTATGCTGCGGGAGCAAGCCCCCGCCCTACGGCTGTTTTGATATTATGTGAGAAAATCGTTTCCGTTCTTTTTGGCAAAATTGCCGCAAAAAGAACCAAAAACGGCGTCTTTGGGGGAGTTTCGCCTCTGCGGAGGCGACCAAGGGCTCTGCCCTTGGAGCCCGCCGCCTTTTGAAAAAGGCGGGCGAAAACTTTTCATGAGTTGTCGTCCGTGTGGTGGCGGTTGTCCGCTTTACGCGTTGACCTCTCTGCCCGTGATCTTATCAGCGACAAAGATACCCATTGCGCCGCTCTGCGACAGGCCTCTGGTGATACCGCTGCCGTCACCGATCAGGTACACGCCGTCCATGATCTCAAAGTTCTCGTTGTGCTTGGGCTTTATCGAATAGTACTTATTCTCACAGCCGTACAGCAGCGTGTCGTCGTTGGCACAGCCGGGTGCAACCTTATCAAGCGCATAAATGGTCTCGATAATGTTGGTCAGCGCACGGTAAGGCAGCACCACGCTGAGGTCACCGGGGAATGCCTGCAAAGTCGGTCTGACCGTGCTCTGCGACAGTCTGTGCGCGTTGGTTCTTCTGCCTCTGATGAGGTCACCGAATCTCTGCACCATAATGTTGCCCTCGGCAGCAAAATTGGTGTTTCTTGCAATGTTCTCGGCATACTCGGTAGGCTTCTGGAAGTCACCGTCAAAGTGAATGGACGAAAGAATTGCAAAGTTGCAGTTCTCGGTCTTCTTCTCGGGCTGCGCAAACGAGTGACCGTTCGCGGTAATCACGCCGTGGTTGTTCTCTGCCGATACAAGTCCGCCCTGGTTGAAGCAGAACATTCTGGTTCTGTCCTCAAACGTCTTGGTGCGATACAAGATCTTCGGCTCGTAGATCTGCGACGAAAATTCGCGCCAGATGATATCCTTCATCTCCACGCGCACGCCAATATCCACCGAGTTTGCGTCCATGCGAATATCAAACTTCTTACAGGTGCGGATGACAAAATCCGAGCCGCTTCTACCCGTGGAAATCACGATCTTGGAGGTCTGCAGCGTCTCTGCGTCGCCCTTTCCTCTTCTATGTGAAACGGCATAGCAGCCGTCCAGCTTTTCGATCTCAAGTACCTCTGTCAGGTCTCTCATCTCTACGCCGTTCTCTTCCAGCGCGTCGATCAGACTCTGCATGGTATCAAAATTCTTATCCGTACCCAAATGGCGCACGTTCATATCAAGCAGACGCAGATTGTTCTGCAGACACTTGAGCTTGAGCTCCTCGTTGGAGTGATACATGGGCGGATAATCGTCGGCAAACTGCTCCAAAATGCTGTCTACCTGGTTGATATAGTACATGGCAAGGTCTTCGCCCAGCTCTTCACCCATAGTGCCGCCGTATGCTGTACCAAGGTTGAATTTGCCGTCCGAAAATGCGCCTGCTCCTGCATACCCACTGGTGATGCTGCACACCTTACAGTGAATGCACTTCTGGTTCTTACCTGCAGGACAATGACGCTTTGCAAGCGACAAGCCCTTTTCAAGAATCACGATCTTCAGCGCAGGGTTGTTGACTATGGCACGGTATGCAGCCATCAAGCCACCAATACCGCCACCGATAATGGCTATATCATACATTGTCTTATTCTCCAAATTATAAATTGTTTTTTCCCGAAAATACGGGGCGGTTATAGACCGCCCCGTGTGTTTTTTGATAGATCCTGAATTAGTCCTTAATCAGGGTGATGATCGCCATCTCTGCTGCGTCACCGCGGCGAGGGCCGGTCTTCAGAATTCTGGTGTAACCACCGTTACGATCTGCATACGCAGGAGCGATTTCGCTGAACAGCTTGGTTACAACGTCCTCCTTGGTAATGTATGCCAGAGCCGCACGACGGCTTGCAAGGGTATTCTTCTTTCCCAGTGTGATCATCTTTTCTGCAACGGAACGGACTTCCTTCGCTCTTGCGAGAGTGGTCTCGACCTGGCCGTTCTCGAGCAGCAGGGTGACCATACCGCGAAGCATAGCTTTTCTATGATCGGTCGTTCTGCCGAGTTTTCTGGATGCGGGCATTGCCTTATCCCTCCTTATGCTAACTACTTTACTTAAATTGCTGCTTTTGGCTTATTCTTCTTCTCTCTTGAGATCAAGCCCCAGGGAGTGCAGCTTCTGGATAACTTCTTCAAGCGATTTCTTACCGAGGTTACGGACTCTGATCATCTCTTCCTCAGTACGGTTGGTCAAATCTTCAACAGTATCAATGCCTGCGCGCTTCAAGCAGTTGAAGCTACGTACAGACATGTCAAGCTCCTCAATGGTCATCTCAAGGACTTTTTCCTTCTTGGTCTCTTCTCTTTCGACCATAATCTCTGCCTTCTTTGCTTCATCAGACAAATCCACAAACAGGTTGAGATGCTCGTTGAGAATCTTGGCGCCGAGCGAAATCGCTTCCTTGGCGGAGATGGTACCGTTGGTCAGAACGTTAAGAGTCAGCTTATCAAAGTCGGTGTTGTTACCAACTCTGGTGCTCTCGGTCTCATAACTTACCTGGTAAACGGGGGTGTAGATGGAATCGGTGTAAATGGTTCCGAGGGGCGCAGAGGTATTCATACCCAGCTGCTCGTTGTGCAGCTGCTTGTTGCGCTCCTGAGATACGTAGCCTCTGCCCTTACCAAACGTGAGCTCCATGTAGAATCTCTCGTTGGCTGCAACAGTTGCCAGATGATGCTCGGGGTTCAGAATTTCAATGTCGGAATCCTGCTTGATATCACCTGCGGTAACGGTGTGCTCACCGGTTACGTCAATGATTACAGTCTTGGGACCGGAGCAATACAGCTTTGCGGTAATGCCCTTGACATTGAGAACGATCTCCGTAATATCTTCTTTTACGCCCTTAATGGTTCCGAACTCGTGCTGTGCGCCGTCGATCTTAATGTTCGTAACAGCGACACCGGGCAGAGAGCTCAGAAGTACTCTGCGCAGGGAGTTGCCCAGCGTAGTACCGAAACCTCTCTCCAAAGGTTCAACGATAAATGTTCCGCTTGTACCGTCTTCACTTGTGTCGACGGTGAAAATATTGGGCTTTTCAATCTCGATCATTCCAAATAATTCCTCCTCAAAAATTTTAGAAAGTATACCTTGTTACACGGATATACCCGCGTTGACTTGCGCAAAACACCAAATACCGTGCGTCTGCGCAAACAACGACAGTATTACTTGGAATAGAGCTCGACGATCAGCTGCTCGTTGAAATCGAAGTCGATATCTTCTCTTGCGGGCAGAGTAGCAACCTTACCGGACAGGTTAGCGGTGTCAACTTCCAGCCACTTGGGAACGATAACGTTCTTCTCAGTCATAGCCTTGAACTTGTCAGAAGAACGGCTTGCTTCCTTCACAGCGATCACGTCGCCTGCCTTAACGATCAGAGAAGGAATGTTAACCTTCTTGCCGTTTACGGTGAAGTGTGCGTGCAGAACGAGCTGACGAGCGTCTCTACGAGACTCAGCGAAGCCCAGTCTGTAAACAACGTTGTCCAGTCTTCTTTCAAGCAGA
This sequence comes from Eubacteriales bacterium, assembly GCA_045658965.1. Taxonomy (GTDB): domain Bacteria; phylum Bacillota; class Clostridia; order Oscillospirales; family CAG-272; genus SVQP01. The sequence continues at coordinate 31,679 of JAZOVZ010000050.1, read as the reverse complement.
AGCAGCAGGTTCTCGCCGGTCATACCTTCCTTGCGAGCTGCCTCATCATAGTAGTTCTTGAACTGCTTCTCAAGAACACCGTAGTATCTCTTGGTTGTCTGCTTTTCGCGGAGCTGCAGACCGTACTCTCTCATCTTCTTCTTTGCTGCACCATGCTGACCGGGAGCGGTTGCTCTACGATCCAGAGCGCACTTGCCGGAAAGGCAGCGGTCACCCTTCAGATAAAGCTTCTTGCCCTCTCTGCGGCACAGCTTACATGCAGGACCTGTATATCTTGCCATAATTGCGTTACCTCCTGTGAAAAATTAAACGCGTCTGCGCTTGGGCGGTCTGCAACCGTTGTGGGGGATAGGAGTTACGTCTCTGATCAGAGTGATCTGGAGACCAACTGCTTCCAGTGCACGGATTGCGGATTCACGTCCCGAACCGGGGCCCTTAACATACACCTCAACGCTCTTCAGACCCTGATCGATCGCTGCCTTAGCTGCGGTCTCAGAAGCGGACTGAGCTGCGAAGGGGGTGGACTTTCTGGAACCCTTGAAACCGAGTTCGCCTGCGGATGCCCAGGAAATGGCATTACCGTTGACGTCGGTGATGGTTACGATAGTGTTATTAAAGGTTGCCTGAATATGAACAACGCCTTTTTCGATATTCTTTTTCTCGCGGCGTCTCTTGACAACCTTCTTTGCAGCAACTTTTGCCATATTCTATGCCACTCCTTTATTACTTCTTCTTGTTCGCAATGGTCTTTGCGGGACCTTTTCTGGTTCTTGCGTTAGTCTTGGTTCTCTGTCCTCTGACGGGCAAGCCCTTTCTGTGTCTGACACCGCGGTAGCAGTTGATTTCTACCATGTTCTTGATGTTCATGGCAACTTCACGACGGAGATCACCTTCTACAGTGTAGAAGTTTTCGATTTCGTCACGCAGCTTTGCAATGTCTTCCTCGGTCAGATCCTTAGCGCGGATTGCGGGATCAATGCCGGTCTTAGTGAGGATGTCTGTAGCGCTCTTACGACCGATACCGTAAATGTAGGTAAGGGCGATGTCAACGCGCTTGTTGTTGGGAATATCAACACCAGCTATACGAGCCATTCTTATTCACCTCTTCGTTTGGTTTAGTTGTTTGTTTGTCGTGGTTCTCGAGATTAACCCTGCTTCTGCTTGTGCTTGGGGTTCTCGCAGATAACCATGACTTTACCTTTTCTCTTGATGATCTTGCACTTTTCGCAGATCTTCTTGACGGACGGTTTAACCTTCATTACGTTATACCATACCTTTCTTTCGAGTTATTCGTAAAATCTTATTTAGCGCGCCATGTGATGCGGCCCTTATCAAGGTCGTATACCGAGACCTCAACGGTTACCTTATCACCGGGCAGAATTCTGATATAATTCATACGAAGCTTGCCGGAGATATGCGCTTTGACGATATGTCCGTTGGGAAGCTTCACTTTGAAGTTTGCATTGGGCATTGCTTCTACTACAACGCCTTCAAACTCAATAACGTCGTCCTTCGACAGAATAATCCCTCCTTACTTGTTTGTCACTTGCATGAAATCGTAATTAAAATTCCTGATCGACCAGCGTCAGATTCAGCACGCCTTCATCGGTCAGTGCCACGGTGTTTTCGTAGTGCGCGGACAGCTTTCTGTCTGCAGTCACCACAGTCCAGCCGTCGGCAAGCTCTCTGACCTCAAAGGTACCTGCATTCACCATCGGTTCGATGGCAAGCACCATACCCGAGCAGATGCGTACGCCGCGTCCGGGAGTGCCGTAGTTGGGTACGTCCGGCGCCTCGTGCACCTCTTTACCGATGCCGTGGCCGATGTACTTGCGTACGGTTGAAAAGCCGTTTTCTTTGACAAGCGTATCGATCGCGGAGCCAACGTCGCCAAGACGGTTGCCCGCCTTCAGCTGTCCGACGCCTGCAAAAAAGCTATTTCTCGTTACCTCGATCAGCTTTGCTGCCTCGTCGCTCACCTTTCCTACCGGAATGGTTCTCGCGCTGTCTCCGTGGTAGCCCTTGTAGCACGCACCCAGGTCAATCTTCACGATGTCACCCTCGCGCAAGATCTTCTTCTTGGAAGGAATGCCGTGGATGACCTCATCGTTGACGCTGATGCACGCGCTTCCCGGAAAGCCGTACAGCCCCAGGAAGGAGGGCTTTGCACCCGATTTCTCGATGTAGTGTCTGATGACCTGATCGAGCTCGTAGGTGCTGACGCCTTCGCGGACGTGCTCACGGGCAACAAGCAAAGCTTCGCCCGTGATACGACCCGCTTCTCTCATGGCTTTGATCTGAGCTGCGTTTTTGAGCTGTATCATCAGATACCTCAGATCGAACCCGAGTTACGCCTCAAACTTTTCCAGAGCCTTGAATACCAGGGCGGTCGTATCAGCGACCTCTTCCTGACCTTCTACGGTAAGGAGAATTCCCTTCTCTGCGTAGAATTCCTTCAGGGGCTCGGTTTGAGCGTGGAACGTCTTAAGTCTGTTAATTACAGTTTCTGCTGCGTCGTCCGCTCTGGTATAAAGAGCCGCGCCGCACTTGTCACAAACGTCAGCAGTCTTAGGCGGAATATACAGGATGTGATAAGAAGCACCGCAGGAGCAAACTCTGCGTCCGCTCATTCTTTCAACGATCTTCTCATCGGCAACCTCGATGCTCAGTACAGCATCGATGCGAACGCCCATATCCTCCAGAGCCTGAGCCTGGGGAATGGAACGGGGGAAGCCGTCCAGGATAAATCCGTTCTTACATGCGTCTGTCGAAAGATATTCCTTGATAATGCCGATGACAACCTCATCGGGGACCAGCTTGCCGGCCTCAACGTAGCTCTTTGCAGAGAGACCAAGCTCGGTTCCTGCCTTCATTGCACCGCGCAGAATGTCGCCGGTTGCAATCGCGGGGATATTGAATTTTTCCGAAATTCTCGCGGATTGGGTACCTTTACCTGCACCGGGAGCGCCCATTAAAATCAAATTCATGTTGTTGTTCCTTTCGGTTTAAATTAGCCGGATCAATCAAGGAAACCCTTATAGTTTCTAAGGGTGATCTGAGCCTCGAGCTCGCGTACGGTCTCAAGTGCAACGCCGACGACGATCAGCAAGGAAGAACCGCTGAATGCCATTTCGGACAGAGGAGCTGCCAGGGACGCGGTGCTCTCAAACAGGTTGAGAACGATCACGAACAGCAAAGGCAGAGCCGATACGATGCACAGGAACAGACCGCCGATCAGCGTAACTCTGTTCAGAATCTTTTTGATATAGTCAACGGTAGGCTTACCGGGACGAATGCCGGGTACGGAACCACCGTTGTTTCTGATATTATTCGCTACTTCAACAGGGTTGAAGGAGATCGTAATATAGAAGTAAGAGAATGCAATGATCAGTGCTACGAAGATGATCAGATACAAGGGAGAGGTGTAGTTGAGCACGTCGGTCATCTGTGCAAAGAAGTCGTTCATCTTCACGATGAAGCCCTTTGCAAAGTAGAGCCAATGTCCTTCACTGGGAACGAAGGTAAAGAATGCAGCAACGGTCGCAGGCAGCGCTACGATGGAGTTTGCGAAGATGATAGGCATAACGCCGCTCATGTTCAACTTCAGAGGCAGGCTGGAGGACTGACCGCCGTACATCTTACGGCCGACAACTCTCTTAGCGTAAGTGATCGGAATTCTTCTTTCAGAGCCCGTGAACCAAACCACGAAACCAAAGATTGCAATGATAACTGCAACGACTGCAACGTAGATCAAGCCGTAGACGATGCCGTTAACAACCTTCTGCTCAATGCCCTTAGTCAGGAACTTGCAGATGCTGGGAATGGTGGAGGTCAGATACTGAGGAACTCTTGCAACGATGTTTGCAAACAGGATGATCGAGATACCGTTACCGATACCCTTCTCATTGATCTTCTCTGCCAGCCACATGATCAGCGATGCGCCTGCGCAGTAGCACAGGATCAGCGCGATACGGCAGAACCACAGCTGAGCTGCGCTGCCGCCCACGTAAAGCATGGGGGACTGGATGCCGGAAGTGTAAGCGTTAAGATCCCAGTTTTCAAGATACAGCGTGTAACCGTATGCAGTAACCAGAGCCAATACAATGGTTACCACGCGGGTGATCGCGGTAATCTTCTTCTTACCGTTCTCGCCGTCCTTAGCCATTCTCTCCAGCGCAGGAATTGCGATGGTGAGCAGCTGCATGACGATCGATGCGGTAATATAGGGGCTTACAGACAGAGCAAACAGAGTAGCTCTGCTGAAAGCGTCGCCCGACAGCAGGTTCAGATACTGGAACATCGAACCGCTTGCGGCGGATTGGAAAGCACCGTAAAGTTCGTTGCTTACCCAAGGAAGGGGGAGAGACGCACCAACGCGGTAAAGGAGTACGATAAGCAATGTGAAGAGAAGCTTATTCTTAAGCTCCGGAATCTTCCAAGCATTCTTTAACGTCTGAAACATCCTTATACCTCCTCTGCCTGTCCACCTACTGCCTCAATCTTTGCCTTAGCAGTTGCGGAAAAGATTGCCGCTCTTACAGTGACCTTCTTAGTCAGTTCGCCGTTGCCCAGAACCTTGAGACCGTCCAGGGGCTTGCGGATAATCTTTTTGGCGAGAAGTGCTTCCATGTCGATAACTGCGCCGTCCTCGAAGACGTTCAGTGCATCAACGTTAACAATTGCGTAATTCTTTGCGAAGTAGTTCTTAAAGCCTCTCTTGGGAAGCTGTCTGTAAATGGGGAACTGACCACCCTCGAAGCCGGTGCGAACAGCGCCGCCGGAGCGTGCGTTCTGACCCTTGTGACCCTTACCTGCGGTCTTGCCGTTGCCGGAGCCGGGGCCTCTGCCCTTTCTCCATGCAGCCTTTGCGGAACCTTCAGCGGGTTTCAGATTATGCAGTTTCATTCTCAGTACCTCCTTATCAGTCTTCTACGGTTTCAACCGAGACAAGGTGAGAAATGACCTTAATCTTGCCTGCCAGAACAGCGTCATCGTTGTGCACGATGAAATCACCGATCTTAACAAGGCCCAGGGACTTTGCCGTAGCCTTCTGGTTGGGCTTAGCGGCGATAAGACTCTTAATCAGTGTTACCTTCTTCATCTTAACGTCCTCCTTATTAGCCCTTAACCTGCTCTACGGGAATGTCACGAGTCTTCGCAACTTCCTCAGCGGAACGCAGTGCCTTCAGACCCTCCATGGTTGCCTTAACAACGTTGGTGGGGTTGTTGGAGCGCAGGCACTTAGCACGAATGTTAGAGATACCTGCAGCCTCAAGTACTGCTCTTACCTTACCACCTGCGATGATACCGGTACCAAGAGCTGCGGGCTTGAGCAGAACTCTGCCTGCACCGAACTCACCGATAACTTCGTGGGGGATTGTTGTACCCTTCAGGGATACAGTGATCATATTCTTCTTAGCATCTTCGATACCCTTGCGGATTGCTTCGGGTACCTCAGCAGCCTTACCAAGACCTACGCCGACGTGACCATTCTTGTCACCGACTACCATAAGTGCTGCAAATCTTGCAACACGACCGCCCTTTACAGTCTTGGAAACACGGTTCAGCGCGACGAGCTGCTCGGTCAGATCCAGCTCAGCCGGGTTAATTCTTTGTGCCATTTCTGGTTTCCTCCTGAATTGTTCAATAAAAGTTGAACAGTGTACAAACCGGACTAATCGTAGCTACGATTAGAACTTCAGGCCGCCCTCGCGAGCGCCGTCAGCCAATTCCGATACACGTCCGTGATACAGATAACCGCCTCTGTCGAATACGACTTCAACGATGCCCTGTGCGACTGCCTTTTCTGCAATCATCTTACCAACTGCTCTTGCAGCTGCCTTGTTACCGCCGTTGCCTTCAAAACCGTTACCGTAAGAAGAAGCGGATACCAGTGTTACGCCCGCAACGTCATCAATGATCTGTGCGCTGATGTTAGCGTTGGAACGATATACTGCCAGACGCGGACGCTCTGCCGTGCCGGAAATCTTTGCTCTGACTCTCTTATGTCTCTTCAGACGAGCCTGGTTAGAATCTTTTCTGGATACCATTGTTCACTCCTCCTTTCAATTATTTACCGGTCTTACCGACCTTGCGGCGTACATATTCGTCGATATAACGAACGCCCTTGCCGTGATAAGGCTCGGGACCTCTCAGACCTCTGATAACTGCAGCGGTCTGGCCAACTTCCTGCTTGTTGATGCCCTTAACGATTACGATCATACCGGAGTTGATCTTCTCGGTGGTCATCTTGTCGATGCCCTGCTTCTTGATCTCGTCATCGGAGGGAACCTCGAGCTTGATGCTGTCGGTCTCAGCGATTACGAACTTATCCTGAGGCTGGCCGTTGGGCTTGAGAGAGTGGCCCAGGAACATCTGCAGGTTCTTGCCCTGCTTAACAGCCTTGTAACCAACGCCGATGATCATCAGAACCTTCTGATAACCCTTGGTAACGCCGACTACCATGTTGTTAATCAGTGCACGAGTCAGACCATGCAAGCTTCTCTCTTCCTTTTCGTCGGAGTTACGAGTTACGATGATCTGATTGCCCTCGATCGCGATGTTGATCTCGGGTCTGAAGGTTTCGGTCAGGGTACCCAGGGGGCCCTTTACCGTCAAAGTGTTGCCGTTCAGGGTTGCAGTTACGCCTGCGGGGATCTCAACGGGCATTCTACCAATTCTAGACATATTGTTTACCTCCCGTTTCTATTACCAGACGAAGCACAGGACTTCGCCGCCAACCTTGAGCGCGCGAGCCTTCTTGTCGGTCATGATTCCCTTGGACGTGGAAACGATTGCGATTCCCAGGCCGTTCATAACCTTGGGCATATCCTCGCAACCTGCGTAGATACGCAGACCGGGCTTGGATACTCTCTTAAGGCCACGAATAACCTTCTGCTTGTTTGCCTGATACTTCAGGGTGACACGAATGGTGCCCTGCTTGCCATCCTCGATGACCTCGTAGCTCTTTACGTAGCCCTCTTCAACAAGGATCTCAGCGATAGCCTTCTTCATGTTGGATGCCGGAATGTCCACGGTCGCGTGCTTTGCGGAGTTCGCATTACGGATTCTCGTGAGCATATCAGCAATTACGTCTGACATTTGCATTTTCTTTTCCTCCTGATGCAAGTTTTATTTTTTCTTGCTGCCGGCTTTGCCGGCGGCATATCGGCGGTTAAGTCCAACTCGTGTTGCACACCCCGCACAGAGCGGGTCGTGTGCACACTGCAGATTAACTTCCTGCCGATAGTTGGGGGCCGAACGTCTCCATCTTGAAGACGCCCGCTTATATCAAGGTAAGTTTATCTTACCAAGATGCTTTCTTTACGCCGGGAATCTCGCCCTTGTAAGCGAGCTCACGGAAGCAGATACGGCAGATGCCGAACTTGCGGAGGTACGCGTGAGGACGACCGCAGATCTTGCATCTGTTATAGCGGCGAGTGGAGAACTTCTGCTCCTTCTGCTGCTTCAGAATCATAGCCTTCTTTGCCATCTTTGTATACCTCCTTTAATTACTTGGAGAACGGAGCGCCCATAAGGGTGAGCAGTTCTCTTGCTTCGTCGTCGGTCTGTGCCGTGGTAACGAAGCAGATGTCCATACCGCGGATCTTCTCTACCTTATCGTACTCGATTTCGGGGAAGATCAGCTGTTCCTTCAGGCCCAGAGAGTAGTTGCCGCGACCGTCAAATGCGTTGGGGTTGATACCCTTGAAGTCACGAACTCTGGGGAGGGAGAAGTTGAACAGTCTGTCCATGAACTCGTACATCTTTTCACCGCGCAGAGTAACCTTTGCACCGATCTTCATGCCCTCACGGAGCTTGAAGTTTGCAACGGACTTCTTTGCGTAGGTGGGAACTGCCTTCTGACCTGCGATCAGGGACAGATCGTTGATGACTGCATCGATAACCTTGCTGTTCTCCTTAGCGTCGCCGCAGCCCACGTTGATAACGATCTTGTCGATCTTGGGGATCTGCATAACGCTCTTGTAGTTGTACTTGGTCTGGAGGGCGGATACGACCTCGGACTTGTAGTAATCTCTCAATCTTGCCATTGTCTTATCCTCCTATCTCAGATTTCCTGGCCGCACTTTGCACAAACGCGGACCTTCTTGCCGTCCACAACCTTGTTGTGAACTCTTACGCCCTTATCGCACTTGGAGCAATACAGAGCAACCTTGTCGGAATAGATAGCGCCTTCAGCATCAACGATGCCACCGGTCTCGCCCTGTCTGCGGGGCTTAACGTGCTTGTGGATCATGTTTGCGCCTTCAACGATAACCTTTCCTTCCTTGGGAGAGCAAGCGATTACCTTGCCCTTAGTGCCCTTGGAGTCACCGGAAAGAACGACAACGACATCATCTCTTTTAATATTATTGTTTGCCATTTTTCGTTACCTCCGATTAAAGTACTTCGGGAGCCAGGGAGAGGATCTTCAGATAATCCTTCTCGCGGAGCTCTCTTGCAACAGGCCCAAAGATACGGGTACCCTTGGGGGTGTTGTCTTCCTTAATAACAACGGCTGCGTTCTCATCAAACTTGATGTAAGAGCCGTCTGCACGCTTGATGCCGTGCACGCTTCTGACGACGACTGCCTTAACAACGTCGCCCTTCTTTACTACGCCACCGGGAGCTGCCTTCTTAACGGCGCAAACGATGACGTCGCCGATGTTTGCATATCTGCGGCCGGTACCACCAAGCACACGAATGCACATCAGCTCCTTGGCGCCGGTATTGTCGGCAACCTTCAGTAATGTCTGCTGCTGAATCATGTTTTTCCTCCTACTGTTTCAATACGCTTCGACGTACCTACTATTCGAATTCTTTTTTTACGTGTGTTGGCTTAAATTACTTAGCCTTTTCGATGATCTCAACCGTTCTCCATCTCTTAGTCTTAGAGAGGGGTCTGGTCTCCATGATCTTAACCTTATCGCCTACGCCGCATTCCAGTTCATCATGTGCGTGAACCTTCAGGGTGCGCTTGATGATCTTACCGTAGACGGGGTGCTTTACGTTGTCTTCGATAGCAACCGTAACGGTCTTTGCCATCTTGTCGCTGACAACCATGCCAACTCTGACTTTTCTGAGTGCTCTTTCTTCAGTCATGACTGTCCTCCCTTATGCGTTCTTCTCTTGAAGAATTGTCATTACGCGAGCGATGTCCTTCTTGACTTCCGCAATCTTGTGGGGGTTGTCAAGCTGGTTGATCGCATGCTGGAAACGGAGGTTAAAAAGCTCGGTCTTCAGTTCCTTGAGCTTCTCGTTGAGCTGTTCAACGGTCAGATTTCTCAACTCTGTTGCTTTCATTGACTTATGCCTCCTGTTCCTTCATTACAAACTTGGTCTTAATAGGCAGCTTGTGACCTGCAAGACGCATAGCTTCCTTTGCTACGTCGGGAGCAACGCCATCCATCTCGAACATCACTCTGCCGGGCTTAACCACAGCCACCCAGTACTCCGGAGAACCCTTACCGGAACCCATACGGGTTTCAGCAGGCTTTTCGGTGATGGGCTTATCGGGGAAAATCTTGATCCAAACCTTACCGCCACGCTTGATGTGTCTGGTCATAGCAATACGGGCAGCCTCGATCTGGTTTGCGGTGATCCATGCGGGCTCAAGAGCTACCAGGCCGTAGGAGCCGTTGGTAACGGTATTGCCGCGGGATGCCTTACCCTTCAGTCTTCCGCGCTGAACGCGACGGAATTTTACTCTCTTCGGCATTAACATTACTTGTTACCTCCTTCTCTGGGTGCTCTTTCGGAACGACCCTGAGGACGGTTGCCCTGGGGACGGCCGTTGCCGCGTCTGTCGCCGCGGTTATTGCGGTCGCCTCTGCGGTTGTCGCGGTTGTCGCGGCTCTGTGCAGGTCTGTTGACCTCGTTCAGAACCTCGCCACGGTAGATCCAAACCTTAACGCCGATCTTACCGTAGGTGGTGTTTGCTTCCCAGAAGCCGTACTCAATGTCAGCTCTCAGGGTCTGCAGCGGGATAGTACCCTCGTGATAGTGCTCGCTTCTTGCGATTTCTGCACCGCCAAGGCGGCCGCCGCAAGAAATCTTGATACCCTTAGCACCAAGTCTCATGGTGTTACGGATTGCCATCTTCATTGCACGGCGGAAGGACACACGTCTCTCCAGCTGGCCTGCAATGTTCTCAGCAACGAGCTGAGCGTTCAGGTCGGGCTGTCTTACCTCAACAACGTTGAGGGCAACGGGCATGCCAACCATCTTTTCCAGCTCATTCTTGTACTTCTCAATGTTAGCACCCTTCTGACCGATAACCATACCGGGCTTAGCGCAGTGTACGAAAACGCGTACTCTGTGGCTGTCTCTCTCGATCTCGATCTTGGGAACGCCAGCTTCCTGCAGCTGCTTCTTGAGGTACTTTCTTACGTTATAGTCGGATACAAGAGTGTCACCGAATACCTTGTCATCGGCAAACCATCTCGAATCCCAGTTCTTAATCACGCCTACGCGGAGGCCGTGAGGATTAACTTTCTGACCCATTACTCTTGTCTCCTTTCTTAGTCTCTTTCCTTAACCACGATGGTTACGTGGCTGGTTCTCTTGTTGATTCTGTCTGCGGAACCCTTTGCGCGGGGCATAATTCTCTTGAGAGTGGGGCCCGGGGTTACGAAGCATTCAGAAACGTAAAGCTTGGTTACGTCCATGTGGAAATTGTTTTCCGCATTTGCGATTGCGCTTCCCAGCAGTTTGATCAGGTACTCAGATGCACCCTTGGGGGTGTTCTTCAGGATTGCCATTGCGGTTCCTGCATCCTTACCTCTGATGAGGTCGAGAACGATCTTGACCTTACGCGGGGAAATTCTTGCATATTTCAGATAAGCTACTGCTTGCATTATTCAATATCCTCCCCTTGTATTACTTACCGTTGTTGGATGTCTTGGAGCCGGCGTGACCCTTGAAGGTTCTGGTGGGAGCGAACTCACCCAGCTTGTGGCCGACCATATCTTCAGTTACATATACCGGAACGTGCTTCTTACCGTCATGAACGGCAATGGTGTGACCGACGAATTCCGGGAATATGGTAGATGCGCGAGACCAGGTCTTGAGCACGTGCTTGGAGCCGTTCTCATTCATGGCACAGATGCGCGCGTAGAGCTTTTCTTCTACGAAAGGTGCTTTTTTCAAACTTCTGCTCATGTTATATTCCCTCCTTACTTAGCATTTCTGCGCTTCACAATGAACTTGTCGGTGCGCGCCTTCTTATTACGGGTCTTGTAACCCAGAGCAGGCTTACCCCAAGGTGTAACAGGAGAAGGACGACCGATAGGAGATCTACCTTCACCACCACCGTGCGGGTGGTCGCAGGGGTTCATGACAGAACCGCGGACGGTAGGACGAATGCCCTTGTGTCTGGTCTTACCAGCCTTACCAACCTTAACGGTGTCGTGGTCGGTGTTACCGATCTGACCGATGGTTGCCTTGCAGTCCAGACGAACGATACGAACTTCACCGGAGGGAAGACGTACCTGTGCAACGCCGTTTTCCTTAGCGATCAGCTGTGCGAAAACGCCTGCTGCACGAACCAGCTGAGAACCCTTACCGGGGTACAGCTCGATGTTGTTGATCATGGTACCAACGGGGATATTAGCGATAGGCAGAGTGTTGCCGGGCTTGATATCAGCGTCAGCGCCGGAGTAAACAACGTCACCAACCTTCAGGCCTTCAGGAGCGATGATGTAGCTTCTGACGCCAGCCTCGTTCTCGAGCAGAGCGATGAACGCGGTTCTGTTGGGGTCGTACTCGATACCGATTACGGTGTTAGCAGAAGCGTCTGCTCTCTTGAAATCGATAATTCTGTACTTGATCTTGTTACCGCCGCCTCTGTGACGAACGGTGATGCGGCCGTAAGAGTTACGACCTGCGTGCTTCTTCTTGGTAACAACGAGGCTCTTCTCGGGGGTGCTCTTGGTCAGAACAGCCTTATAGTCCGTAACGGACATGTGTCTGCGAGAGGGCGTCGTAGGATTATACTTAATCGTTGCCATTTAATTCGACCTCCTTCTCAGTTCAGACCTTCGAAGAACTCGATGGCCTTGGAATCAGCCGTCAGAGTTACGATTGCCTTCTTCCAGGTTGCGGTGCGACCTGCATGAACGCCGAGTCTCTTGGGCTTGCTCTTCATGTTGATGGTGTTTACGTCTGCCACCTTAACGCCCTTGAACATGGTCTCAACAGCGTTTGCAATCTCGGGCTTGGTTGCGGACTTGAGTACCTTGAATGCGTACTTTCTGTCTGCCATGCCGTCCATGCTCGCTTCCGTGATAATGGGCTTAATGATGATATCCTGAATCATTTTCATTATGCGTATACCTCCTCGAGCATCTTGACTGCTGCAGCGGTAACGACAAACTTGTTAGCGTTCAGAATGTCGTAAACGTTCAGGTTGTTGTACTGAGCGGTAACAACACCGGGAATGTTTGCGCAGCTCTTGATGATGAACTGATCAACCTCGGGCAGAACCACGATGGTCTTGGTGTCAGCACCCAGCTTGTGCAGCATGGTTGCCATGGTCTTGGTCTTAAAGCCCTCGCACTTGATGTCGTCTACCACGATCAGGTTACCCTCAGCAACCTTAGCGGACAGAGCGCTGTACAGTGCAATTCTCTTGGTCTTTCTGTTCATTGCGGTGCGGTAGCTTCTGGGCTTCGGGCCGAGTGCTACGCCACCGTGAGTCCACTGAGGAGAACGAGTGGAGCCCTGTCTTGCGCGACCGGTGCCCTTCTGTCTCCAGGGCTTCTTACCGCCACCGGAAACCTCGGTGCGGGTCAGAGTGGACTGGGTGCCCTGTCTCTGGTTGAGCAGATATGCTCTGACTGCAGCATGGAGGACTGCGCCGTTAACGTCTGCGCCGAAAATAACTTCGGACAGATCCATCGTGCCGACTTCGCTGCCGGCCATGTTATAAACTTTTACCTGCGGCATTATTTAGTTCCTCCTTTTCTTATGCTTTTACCGAGTCACGAATGAAGACGATGCCGTCCTTAGCGCCGGGAATAGCGCCCTTGATGGCGATCAGATTTCTTTCGCTATCGATCTTTACTACTTTGAGATTGAGAACGGTGACCTGCTCATTACCGTACTGGCCGGCCATGTGCTTGTTCTTGAAGATTCTAGCGGGGTCGATAACGCCCATAGAACCGGACTGGCGGTGGATAGGACCTACGCCGTGAGTTGCCTGCAGCTTGTGCTGGTTCCATCTCTTGATCGCACCGGTGTAACCGTGACCCTTCGTCATACCTGTTACGTCGACCTTCTCGCCTGCGGCGAAGGTATCGGCTGTAATGACGTCGCCTACGTTGTAAGCGGAGCAATCAGCCAGACGGAATTCCTTGAGGTATCTCTTGTAGGCAACGCCTGCCTTGTTGAAATGACCCTGCTCAGCCTTGGTCAGGTGCTTTTCCTTTGCATCCTTGAAACCAAGCTGGATAGCTTCGTAACCGTCATTCTCTTTGGTTTTCTTCTGTGCTACTACGCACGGACCGCATTCAACGAGAGTGACGGGAGTTACGTTGCCGTTCTCGTCGAATACCTGAGTCATACCGATTTTCTTACCGATAATACCCTTTTTCATTTTCTTTCCTCCTGTAAATTATTGGTCGGTCGCCGATGCGGTTGGACCGACGTGATTTACAAAGTTACCGAGCCGAAGTTTCTTTCTTCGTCGGCTGTTATCTTTGTTTTGCAAGTCTTGATATCGCGGTGCTTGATATAAGCCTTACAGCTTAACCTCGATCTCAACGCCTGCGGGGAGCTCGATGTTCATCAGCGCGTCAATGGTCTTTGCAGACGGCTTCATGATATCGATCAGTCTCTTGTGAGTGCGCATTTCGAACTGCTCACGGCTATCCTTGTACTTGTGCACTGCGCGGAGGATCGTGATGATCTCCTTCTCAGTGGGAAGCGGGATAGGACCGGAAACCTGGGAACCGTTATCCTTAGCAACCTTGACGATCTTCTCAGCTGCGGTATCGATAAGGGTGTGGTCGTAGCTCTTCAGACGAACTCTGATCTTTTCCTTTACTGCCATTTGTTTTTGCCTCCTTTTAAGATTTCGCTCTCCTTGCCGCCGTTCCACCGTTCTATACGCACGCGTATATATTAATGGAAGCCTTGCTGCTCGGTTCGCGATTTGTTAAAGTGGGGCGAATCTCTAACACCGCTCCGTGTGTTTCTTTTTGCACCCGATAAAAAAGGATTTGTTCTCGCATCAGCATCTGCGCCAAACAAACTCCATAGTACCGTTAGTAAATTGAAACCCAGGAGCAACACTATGCCGCATGTTGCACCGTGTATGAAAGAGATATACCTTCGCCCGATTCTCGGACATACTCCGCGAAAATTACCTTCGAGGGCGTCCCCTCGAAGCAACCTCTCGCTTCATCGCATATCAAGCCCTATCATTATACAACATTCATTCCAAAATTGCAATAGTTTTTTTATTTTTTTCATGACGATTTTTAACGAATTTTTCAGCATGTATTTGTGCACTATATACAATTTCGCGTGTTTTTTCGGTGTATTCCGCCTATTTCGCACCCCGTACGCGCACATAAACGTTGCACACACCGCCCTCACTGACCTCCCGTTCGGTGCTTTTTTGTGCATTTTGATAAAAGAGAGAAAATAATTCCCGATTTCTTTGTTTTGGTTACGGTTTGTTCATAATTATCCTATATAATATATATGTATATTTTTGTTTATCGGAGGGCTCCCCTCGTCCGGGAGTTAAATACAATGGATTTTCAAGGCTCTAAAGTCAAGGTCTATCGCTCGACCGCGCTGATTCTGAGCGCAGTCGGCTTTGCGTTATACCTGCTCTCATATCTCGCCGCCGGTGACGGCACGGATTACTTCATTCCGGGGCATCCGCTCCCCATGCTTGCCAACGCGCTTGCATTGGCGTCGATCGTTTGGTTTGCGACCGCATTCATACTGATCCCCAAAAACGCATTACCCACCGACAACTTCATGCGCGGCAAGCCCTGCCTCGTCGCCGCCCTTCCCATCATCGGTACGCTCGGCGCAGGCATCCTCTCTCTGACCTATTTCGGCCCCGATGAGATCGCCGCCCTGCTTGCACACGAAAAGCCGTTCGGAACGTCCACGGTCTGCGCGCTTCTGGTTGCGCTGGGCGTGGTGATGAGCGTAGCATATTACGCGCTCCGCACCGTCAACGCGCAGAGCACGGAAAGCATTTCGGTCGTTGTCGGCATTGGTCCCGTCGCGCTGATGACAGGCCTTTGCGGTCTGACCTATTTCGAGCAGGACCACCACATGAACGCGCCCGCCAAGATCGCGCTGCAGTTGGCATTTATCGCCACGATGGTTTTCCTGACCGCAGAAATGCGCTGCCTTTTATGCAAAGCGCAGCCGCGCAGATATCTGGCAAGCGCAAGCATCGCACTCTTCGCAAACGCCTGCGCGATTACGGGTGCTTTCCAAGTGCTGTTTAATCTTCAAAATGCCGTGCACGGCACGCGCATTCTCGGTTTTTCCCTGCTCTGCCTGTGTAACGGTATTTATATCGCATACAGACTGATAACCTTCTGCAGATACTGCAACCCCTCTACCCCCGAACAATTGCAAGGAAAGGAGCAAGACGATGGCTGCCAACAACAGGATCCAATGGCTACACAAGAAAATAACTGAATACAGCTACCCCAACGCCATGCGCCTTGCCGAGCGTTTCAACGTTTCTCACCGACAGGCGCAGCGTGACGTGGACTTTTTGCGCAAGCAGCTGGGTGCCCCCATTGAGTACGATGCAGAGCACAAGGGCTTTTACTACACCACCGATTTCTCGCTCCCGGTGCTGCTGACCTCGGACAACGACGAGTCTTACATGGGCGTAGTTTCTTCTATATATAATAATGAAGACTTTGCTGCAGACAGCTCGGTCATTCAGATGCAGATGCCCTACACTGCCGTGGTTGAGATTCCGGACAAGCTTTCGGTGCTGGAGCTGCGCTCCTTCATCATTTCCAAGGAATCGCGCAACAGATACGTATGCGAGTTCCACAACGTCGAGCGTTTTCTGAGCGTGATCATGGCGCTTGATTCCCCTATCCGCATTATGAGCCCCTACTGGCTGCGAGAGAGATTGATCGGCATGGCAGAGCGCGTGCTCAAGGCAAATAAATCCATTGATTCAGACGAATAATTTTCAGGAGTCAATCCTTATAGATTGGCTCCTTTTTATTTAGACAAGTAAAGTCCCGATTATGTGGTTTTGTTCGCGTTTTGCCCCCAAAAACCATTGAAACAAGTATTTATTTTCATATTTAAGTATGGTATAATATGATTTATAACATACGCGACACGAGTTGTCTGTAAAGGAGAGAACATGGACGCACCATCCAAATATGGACATTTGCGCAAAGAAAACTTTTTAAGCGACCGCCCGGTGTTTGTCAATCAAGCCTACAGCGATACGTTATTTAAGCCCGAGACCGCGTTTCCGCACATGCACATCCACGATTTCGTTGAACTCAGCATGGTCATCTCGGGGGAAGGATATCACCGCACGCTCAACGATCTGAGGGCATGCGCCCCCGGTGACGTATACGTCATCAACACCGGTGCACCACATGCGTACTTTATTAAGGAAAAAGGCGACACTCTGGTGGTCCGGAATCTGATCTTTGATCCGTCGGATATTTTAGACGCAGAGCTCTCCGCTCCCGAAAGCCCAAGGTATTGCTGCGGGTTGTTTCGCGAAGACCCGATGATTTCGCATATTTTCTTGAATCCCGGCTTTCAAGAGGAAGTCGGGCGCATCATGGATCGTATCGAAAAGGAGCAGGTTCGTAAAGAATTGGAATGGGAAACGTCCGTCAAAGCTCACTTGCTGGACATTCTGATCATGTGCAGTCGCCGTATCGTCGGAAAAATCGAAACAGCCAACGACAAAACCGTTCCCAAGCTTCGCAATCGCCAGATTGCCTTGACCGTGATGTGCGAGGTGCTGGAACGGTATAGTGACCCTGCAATGACCCTGGAAAGCATTGCCGAAACGGTATTTCTCAGCAAATCTCATCTCAGTTACGTTTTCAAGCAGGTAACGGGGCTGAGCTTCTCCGAATACGTCGCAAGCGTTCGCTTGGAGGAAGCGCGGCGATTGCTCAGAGAAACCAATATGACAAACGAGCAAATATGCTGCGCATGCGGATTTCGGGACGTGCCGTCCTTTTACCGCTTTTTCCGCACACACGTGGGCATGACGCCGTTTGTTTATCGAAAAGAATCAGTAAATGCTCCTTAATTCACTCAAAAAATACAAAAATATGAAAGGCTACATTATGAAACGCATGAATCGGAAACCTTACTGCCTGCCGGCATTCATCGTGATGATCGGCATCCTGGTACTTTGCCTGACTGCTTGTACCCGTGAGCAGCCTCCAAGCGAAAACCCACCCAATGATACGGAAACGTTCCTTGAAAGCGAGGATACAGAAGCACCGGATATCGAGACAGAAACCGAGTCCGGCACCGAGGAACCCGTAGATACCGAGGATACCACGCAGTCCGACCAGGCCACCCCCGGGGAGAAAGCGCAAATGGATATTTACCCCCAGCCTATGGATATTGTTTACATGGAAAGTCAGCAAAGCAAGACGATCAAGCTCAACGACAAGGCCGCGAAATACACAGACCTTCTCGCCGCAGCGGGCTTTACCGTAAGCGAGGACGGTGCGCCCCTGACTGTGACTCTGCGCGACCTGAGCGCCGATTTCGAATACGGTGCAGACGAGGCATATATTATAAAGGTAACCGGCAATGAAATTTTGATCGAGGCACAAACCGATCGCGGCGTGCACTACGCCTTCATGACGCTCTCTCAACTCGCACAGCTAAGCGAGGATCTTCCCATTGTTACCATCAAGGACGCGCCCCGCAACGCCATCCGCGGCGTGATCGAGGGCTTTTACGGCACGGCCTGGACACACGAATACCGCAAGGATCTCTTTGTATTCATGGGTCAGAACAAAATGAACGCTTACATCTACGCGCCCAAGGATGACGCCAAGCATCGCGCACAATGGCGCGCGCTTTACACCGGCACGGAGCTGGAGCGCATGACCGATCTGATCAACACCGCCAACGAAAATTACGTAAAGTTTATCTACGCCCTTTCCCCCGGTGGCGATATCAATCTCGGTAGCGGCTACGAGGCAGATTTCGAGAAGCTGATGGCCAAGTGCCAGCAAATGTACGATCTCGGCGTGCGTGATTTCGCCATTTTCTTGGACGATATCCCCACGCTAGACGCAAAGGGGCACGGCAAGCTGCTCTCCGACTTCCAGACCCGCTTTGTCATGACGCACGAGGACGTCAGCGATCTGATCGCCATTACCACCGAGTACGGTGACCCCTTCTTGACAGACTACACCAATCAGATCGCTCCGCTGATCCACGAGGACGTGGTGCTGATGTGGACGGGGCCCGGTGTCATTCCCGAGTCCATCACCAACCAATCGCTCCAGCATATCATCAAAACATACAACCGTAACGTACTGATCTGGTGGAATTATCCCGTCAACGATACGCTTGCCAACCACCTGTTCATGGGTCCTTGCGTCAATCTTGAAGCAGATCTGTACAAGTCCATCACGGGACTCACTGCCAACCCCATGAACCAAGGATACGCCTCCATGGTGCCCCTTTTCACCACGGGCGACTACCTTTGGAATCCTGAGGCGTACGATCCGGAGACCTCACTCGTTGCCGCTTGCAAGGCGCTCATGCCGGATGCCCATGAGGCACTTTCGGACTTTATCTCCATGACTTGTGCTTCCGGCATCAACAAAAACACCGACAGCGAAGAGCTGCAGACCCTGCTGAACGCCTTTAAGAAAAACAACACTCCCGAGACCCGTGCCGCCCTCAAGTCCTATTTCGAGGACATGATCCGCAACGCCCAAACCATCTCCGCCTCGAAAAATCAAAAGTTGGTTGCAGAAATCAACGAATGGTTGGAAAAATATCGCGTATACGGTCAAATGGGCGTTCTTTATATTGAAATGGAGGAGGCTTACGCCGCGGGCAAGGATTTGGATACGATGCTCGGCCTTTTAGGAGAATACAAAACGCTGGAAATGAGCATTGGCAAGAATCCGAGATTGGTATCCGCCTCTGTGCTGACCACCTTTTATGCGACCCTGAACAGCCGTTTTTCGCTGCTGCTCGGTCAGACCGAGGGTCTGAGCTGCGCACCCGCTACCCCTTATACCAACTGTAACCACTACGAAAACTACACGCCCGATCTGATGACCGACGGCGACGACTCCACCTTCTTCTGGACGCAGGGCAACCTCAATACCGCCGCAGGTAATAAAACAGGCTACTTCGGCGTGGACCTCGGCAGCGTGATTGACGTCGAAAACGTATATATCGCCACAGGCGTTGCGGGCAGCGACGCGCTGCATAAGGGCATTGTGGAATACTCCACCGATGCCGAGAGCTGGACGACGCTTTACGAGGGCTCGTGCGCCGACGAGGTTCTGATCCCGGATCTTGCCATCAAGGCTCGCTACGTGCGCGTCAGAAGCGCTGACAAAAACGACGGCGCCTGGACGAAAATCTGCTCCTTCGAGGTCAATACCAACCGCACCGTGGTCAGTGACACGCCCTCAGGCGCGCCCACCTGGACCACCTCCCTGCCCACGTATTCAACTTATTTCCCCGAATTTATGAAGGATGGCGATCCAAACACCTATTTCTGGTCCTCCCGTGGGGCACAGGCAGGCGATTACTTCGAGATCGATCTTGGCACTGTGACCGCGGTCTCCCATATCACCTTCAAGACCGGTGTGCCCGACCACGCAACAGACTACGTAGAGGGCGGCGAGCTGTGCTACTCCGTTGACGGACAAAGCTGGACGAAACTTTGCACCATCAGCCAACGAGACACCGAGCTTGACGTAAATATCCAGGCGCGCTACGTGCGTGTCAACGTGACCAAAAATCAGACCAGTTGGGTCACGGTTTCCGAATTCACGGCGCTCAGCGAGGATCACGTTTCTCCCCTTTTGCAGTTGGATGCTGATTTCGTTCCCCGCACCGACCTTCTTTCTTTGACAGACGGTCTGTACGTCTCCTTCTTTGCCCCCGACGAGCAAAAAGCCAACGGTCACAGCCTTGACGTCATCATTGGCGAAAGTGAAATCGTCACGCTGATCGCGCTGTGCCTGCCCGAAAACGGACTGACAGCCACGGTGCTGGACGCTTCAGGCCAACAGATCAAGCAAGTTGAGCTTTCACACGTAACAACCGTTCAAGCCCCCGAGGGCTCGGTCATTCGCATTCCGCTTGGAAACGGATTGATCTTAGCCGAGATTGAATGGTAAGCAAAAAAACAGCAGGCGGCATGGGAAATCCCCCATGCCGCCCTTTTTATGATGGTGCTTTTTGAAAAAGAAAAAATATTTTGACTTTTTTTCAAAAACCTATTGACAACTCGGCAGAAGCGTGCTATAATGTCATGGTGTCCGACAAGGACGTATCCAAAGACAGCAGGTTTCCGTAAAAGCCACGCTTCCCTGCCGAGGAGAGAACAAACAAATACGCGACATAGTCGCTTTCTGTGAGTCTTTCTTCGCGCGAAGCTATGCTTTGACGGAAGAAAGATTTTTTTATTACACTCATTCTCACTGGGAGGTGAAACACAAAATGCCTAGCAATGCAATTCTCGAACAAAAGAAAACGATCGTTGCTGAACTCGCTGCTGATATCAAAGATTCCGCAGCAGGCGTAGTGGTAAACTACCAGGGCATCACCGTTGACAGCGATACCAAGATGCGTAAGGCTCTCCGTGAAGCAGGCGTTAAGTACGTGGTTATGAAGAACACTCTGACCGGCCGCGCTTGCGACGAAGTAGGCTACGGTGCTATCAAGGAGCACCTGCACGGCATGACCGCTATCGCTATCAGCAAGAACGATCCCGTTTGCGCAGCAAAGATCCTCAAGGAATACGCTGAGAAGATCCCCTCCTTCGAGATTCTCGCAGGTTACGTTGACGGCGGCGTCATCGACGCAGCAGGTGTAAACGCACTCGCAGAGATTCCCTCCAAGGAAGTCCTCATCGCAAAGTTCCTGGGCTCCATCAAGTCCCCTCTGTACAACTTCGCTTACGGTCTGCAGGCTATTATCGACAAGCAGAACGGCGGCAGCGAAGAGGCTGCAGAAGCTCCCGCAGAAGCTTAATTTTCTGCATCACACACAAATTATTAAAAACACTCACAATTCAGGAGGTAATTTATCATGGCATCCGAAAAGATTACAGCTATTGTTGAAGAAATCAAGACTCTTACTATCCTCGAGCTCGCTGACCTGGTTAAGGCAGTTGAAGAGGAATTTGGCGTATCCGCAGCAGCTCCCGTAGCAGTTGGCGGCGCAGCAGCTCCCGCTGCAGCAGCAGTTGAAGAGAAGACCGAGTTTGACGTAGAGCTCACCAGCTTCGGCGCTAAGAAGCTCGACGTTATCAAGGTTGTTCGCGAGATCACCGGTCTGGGCCTGAAGGACGCTAAGGACCTGGTTGAGGGCGCTCCCAAGATGCTCAAGGAAGGCGTTTCCAAGGACGACGCAGAGAAGATCAAGGAGCAGCTTTCCGCTGCAGGTGCTACCGTCACCATCAAGTAATTTCCCTTCCGGAAAATACACAAACCCATTTGCAATCTGTCTTGGATAGCAAAAAGCACCGTGCCACTTTGGCACGGTGCTTTTGCGTTTTATACAGTATCAATCGAATCATCACACATAAAACGGCAGAGACGCAAGCCTCTGCCGTTTTGATTATGCGGTACGGTTCATGAATCGACCCGATGATCCGTATCAAATCAACGCGATCAATCCCGTAATCCAATCCCACAGCGGCACAAGCGCAATAGGAAGGAACACGGCAGGCAGATAATTCATAATTTTGAGTTTTGTAATACCCATCACGTTCAAGCCAAGTCCCACGATCAGCACTGATCCGACGCAGCTCATCGCATCGATCACGGCTGCAGAGAGCCCCTGCCCCGCGATATTGGCAACCAGCGCAATACCG
Source organism: Eubacteriales bacterium (assembly GCA_045658965.1). Classification (GTDB taxonomy): domain Bacteria; phylum Bacillota; class Clostridia; order Oscillospirales; family CAG-272; genus SVQP01. Next base: position 9,610 of record JAZOVZ010000050.1, on the reverse strand, counting down.
CCCTGAAACACCAGCACGAACGCAGAAGAAAGCAGCACGCCAATGCCCATGGTCGAGGACAGCACGATGGAGGATACAAAATCCAAAAGAGATTTGGTGTAAAGCAGATCGTGATTACCCGAAAGTCCGCTTTGGATCGAGCCTACGATAGTCATAGAGCCCACGCAGAATAGCAGCGACGCCGACACAAAACCCTGCGCCACGGGTACGTGCACACCGTTTTGCTCGGGGTTGCGGTTAAATAAGGTCTCCACCTTCTTGCCAAGCAGATTGACCCAACGGTCAATGTCGATCAAGCCGCCGATCAGCACACCGATGACGATGGAAAGAATGGTAATGATGGCGTTATCGCTGTACAGTCCCTCGGCAAGAATGCCCGGCACGATGACAGCGTCGCCAACAGCATCATAAATAACGCCCTTGAGCGCACCGCCGATACCCACCATGACCACCGCAAGACCAAGTCCGCGCATGATCGAGGCAGACACCTCGGAAAACCTCTGGCTTTTCAGTTTACCTTTTTTGGAGATCAAATGGATCAAAAGCCCCAAAAGCGAGCCCAAAATGACGGTTCCCGTATTCACCAGCGTTCCCCAAAGAGGAAATTGTTCCATTAGAACTCAACCACCTTGTCGATATAGCTCTTAAGCTCGGAGATGGGCAGACGAACCTGCTCCATGGTATCTCTGTCACGAACGGTCACGCAGCCGTCAGTCTCGGACTCAAAGTCGTAGGTGACGCAAAGAGGCGTACCGATCTCATCCTGACGGCGGTAACGCTTACCGATAGAACCGGTCTCGTCAAATTCGCAGTTATAGTACTTAGCCAGCTCGTCAAATACCTCGCCTGCCTTTTCGGACAGCTTCTTGGACAGAGGCAGCACAGCAACCTTAACAGGTGCAAGAGCGGGATGCAGGTGCAGTACCACGCGCACGTCGTTCTTTGCAGGGTCAACGATCTCTTCGTCGTAAGCGTCGCAAAGGAATGCAAGCGCTACGCGGTCAGCACCCAAGGAGGGCTCGATGACGTAAGGAATATACTTTTCGTTGGTCTCGGGGTCAAAATACTCCATGCTCTCGCCCGAAACGTTCTGGTGCTGGGTCAGGTCATAATCGGTTCTGTCGGCAATACCCCACAGCTCGCCCCAACCGAACGGGAACAGGAACTCGATGTCGGTCGTGCCCTTGGAATAGAAGCACAGCTCCTCTGCACTGTGGTCACGCAGACGCATATTTTCTTTTTTCATGCCAAGGTTGATCAGCCAGTTCTCGCAGTAAGATCTCCAGTACTGGAACCACTCAAGGTCGGTACCGGGCTTGCAGAAGAACTCCAGCTCCATCTGCTCAAACTCACGGGTACGGAACACGAAGTTACCGGGCGTGATCTCGTTACGGAAGGACTTACCGATCTGACCTACGCCGAAGGGCATCTTCTTTCTGCCCGAGCGCGCTACGTTCTTGAACTGCACAAAGATACCCTGTGCGGTCTCGGGACGCAGATAAACGGTGTTGGTAGACTCCTCGGTAACGCCGATGAAGGTCTTGAACATCAGATTGAACTTACGGATATTGGTAAAGTCACCCGAGCCGCAATCGGGGCAGCAGATGTGCTTTTCCTTGATGTAAGCCATCATTTCGTCATCGGACCAGCCTGCGGGATTGTCCTCAAGGCCGTTCTGGAATGCGTAATCCTCGATCAGCTTATCTGCTCTGTGACGTGCACGGCAGACCTTGCAGTCCATCAGCGGGTCAGAGAAACCGCCCAAGTGACCGGATGCAACCCAGGTCTGGGGGTTCATGATGATCGCGCTGTCAAGGCCCACGTTATAGCGGGATTCCTGCACGAACTTCTTCCACCAAGCCTTCTTGACGTTGTTCTTGAACTCAACGCCCAAAGGACCGTAGTCCCAAGAGTTTGCAAGACCGCCGTAGATCTCGGAGCCGGGATAGATAAAGCCTCTGTTCTTACACAGGGCAACGATTTTGTCCATTGTTTTTTCGGTGTTATTCATATTATACCTCCGTCGGGAGCAAATGACCCCCATAATTTCCCATGATAATACTTTATTTTACCATAATTATATACGCTTGTCAAGCGTTAATGCAAACCGCTTGCAGGATTTTTCGCGACTTTTCTTTATTTTATGTAATTGTTGTTTATATTTCTACATTTTGTTTATATCGTTGACAATAACAAAGCCGTCACCATAGTGGTGACGGCTTTGCTCGTTTCTCATCAAAATATATTTATGCAACGCATGACGCGCTGATTGTCTGCTATGGAATTTTATATAAACTCTATGAAAATCCCTTATGGGCAATCGTTATGCAATATTTTTGAGTGCGATTTACTTTGCGTAATCCACAACGCGGCTTTCGCGGATAATGTTGATCTTGATCTGACCGGGGTACTGTACCTCGCTCTGGATCTTTTCAGCCATCTGTCTTGCAACCACCTTCATATTCTCGTCATTGACGGTGTCGGGGTTGACCATGACGCGGATCTCACGGCCTGCCTGGATTGCGTACGCCTTATCAACGCCGCCGAAGGACTTTGCAATCTCTTCGATCTTTTCAAGGCGCTTGATGTAGTTTTCCATGTCCTCTCTGCGGGCACCGGGTCTTGCTGCCGAAATAGCGTCAGCTGCCTGTACCAGGAAAGCGATCACGGTCTTGGGCTCAACGTCGTTGTGGTGTGCCTCAACAGCATGTACAACTTCGCGGTTTTCCTTGTACTTCTTGAGTGCGTTCACACCGATCTGTACGTGCGTACCTTCCACGTCCTGCGGGAATGCCTTACCGATATCATGAAGCAGACCTGCGCGGCGTGCAAGCGTTGCATCCACGCCCAGCTCCTCTGCCATCACGCCTGCAAGGAATGCAACCTCGATGGAGTGCTTGAGTACGTTCTGTCCGTAACTGGTTCTGTAGCGAAGTCTACCTAAAAGTCTGACAAGCTCGGGGTTCAGATTGCGAACGCCAACCTCATAGATCGCGCGTTCACCCGCCTGCTTGACGGCGGTGTCGACCTCTCTTTTAGCCTTTTCCACCATTTCCTCAATACGGGTAGGATGGATACGACCGTCGGAGATCAGTTTTTCAAGTGCAAGTCTTGCTACCTCGCGGCGAACGGGATCAAAGCCCGAAAGAATGATGGTCTCGGGGGTATCGTCCACGATCAGCTCAACGCCGGTCAGCTTTTCCAGCTGCTGAATGTTTCTGCCCTCTCTACCGATGATGCGTCCCTTCATATCGTCATTGGGGAGCGCGACGGTGGAGATGGTAACCTCTGCAACCTGATCGGATGCATAACGCTGAATGGCAAGTGTGATGATGTCGCGAGCCTTTTCCTCGGCATCCTCCTTGTACTGTGCTTCAAGCTCTTCAAGGCGTCTGGCAATTTCTTCCTTCGCCTCGTTTTCCACGCGGGCAACCAATTCTTCCTTGGCTTGCTCTGCGGAATAGCCTGCAATGGTTTCCAATTTGTTCATTTGCATTTTGAGCTGCTCGGCGATGAGCTCGCGGAACTGCTCATTTTCCTTGATCTTCTTATCAAGCTGCTCGCTCTTATGTTCAACCTGCTCAGTCTTCTTTTCAAGCGTTTCTTCCTTCTTGGCAAGACGGGACTCGGTTCTGGAAACTTCGTTTCTGCGCTCCTTCATCTCTCTCTCGAAGTCGTTACGCTGACGCATAATGTCTTCCTTGGCAGAGAGCATAGCCTCTTTCTGTGCCGAAGCTGCCTGCTTTTCGCCTTCCTCGACGATGACCTTCGCCTTTTGCTCAGCAGAGCCGATCAATCTCTCTGCTACCTTTTTGCGGTACAGAACACCGATCAGCGTACCGATACCGATGCCGACAAGGGCAACAGCAGCAATGCAAACCCAAAAAATGGGGTTAGTCCATGGCATTTTCTTGTGCACCTCCTTTTCTGTTTTTTCTGTTTCATTTCATTTTCGTTGTATGTCAGTATAGCAAAAAACACTTCATGCAGTTTACAATACTTATTATTATTATATACAAAAATGCAGTTTTTGTCAAGAGGAATTGCAATTTTTCTAATAAAAAGCATAAAAAAGACGCCGCGCGTGCATACACACGCGCAGCGTAATTTCATTTATTCCCGATTATTTACCGGCAACGCTCATATCGCGTACCAGAACTGCGGGTGCGCCGAAGGCAGTAAAGCCGCCGGGAATCCCCCATTCGACGGTATCGGACAGGCTGTCAATGCTCTTAAGCAGCTCAAAGAAGTTGCCTGCAACGGTAAAGGAGCGCACGTAGGAGGTCTTTTTACCGTTTTCGATCAAAAAGCCCTCGCTCTCGATCGAGAAGTCGCCCGTGGTAGCGTCAGCACCTGCGTGCAAGCCCTTGAGCGCGGTGACGTAAATGCCGTTTTGCGCCTTGGCAAGCAGCTCGTCCTCGGTCATGCTGCCGGGGCAGAGGCCAAAGTTAAAGGGAGCGACCTCCACGGTGGACGCGTACGAGCCGCGCTTGCCGTTACCGGTAGACGCCACGCCTGCCTTTGCAGCGGTGGTCAGGTCGTAGAGCAGCGTGGTCAGCACGCCGTTCTCGACTACGTTCTTCTTATAGGTAGCAACGCCCTCACCGTCAAAGTGTGTCTGCATGGGCGAGCCCTCTCTCATGGGATCGTCCACGATGCTGACGCATTCTGCCGCAATCTGCTGCCCTTCCTTACCTGCAAGTAAGGAAAGACCCAACTGCGCATTCTTTGCGGAAAATGCGCTTGCGAATACCGAGAGGATCGAACGCATCTGGCTGCCTGCAAATACGATATTGTGCTTTCCGGACGCCACGCTGCCCGCACCGATCTTGGCAAGTGCCTTATCGGTTGCAGCCTTTGCAAGCGTTGCAATCTTTTCGGTATCCGAGCAAAGCGCAAACTCAAAGGCATCCGCGCTCTCCTCGCCTACCTTGATAATGGGCATTGCGTAAATACCCGAAAGACCGACGCGGTTGGAAAGCTCCAGCCCGTGCGAGTTGCAGAGATAGATCTCGGTGGAAGACGTAATGCAAGCCGCCTGCGTGCCATCGGTGACAGCCTCGCTTGCAGCATAGATCTGCTTTTGCATATCCAGCGTCATAGTCTTTGCCTCTGCAGCGCTCAGGGGCGTGTGCTCGGGCAGATTGAGCGTTGCATAGCTTTCCGAGCCCGCAAAAATGGGCGCGGTATCTTCCTTTTCAATATAGCGTGCGTTATCGCAAGCGCGGCGCACAAGATCGGCAAGCTCTGCTTCGGTGAACAGCTCGGTGGATGCGTATCCCATCTTGCCGTCCACAATGCAACGCAGGCTGATGCCGCCGCCCTCGCTGCAGGCAAAGCTGCTCAAGGAGTCCTTGAGTGCCTCTGCGGAAAGGCTTGCACCGTTCATATAGTAAATCTCATATTCTTCAAGACCTGCAGCACGGGCTGCGTCGAAGATGATCTGTTTTGCTCTTGTCAGTTCCATTTCGTACCTCCTATCATCTGCCGCCGACCGTGATCTCGGATACACGGATGAGAGGCTGGCCTACGTCGGTGGGAACGCTGCCGCTCGACGAGCCGCACATACCCTGACCCGTGGCAAGGTTCTGACCGACCATATCGATATCCTTGAGGATCTGCGAGCCGGTACCGATCAGCGAAGCACCGCGCACGGCTTCACAGATCTTGCCGTTGCGTACGATGTAGCCCTCGCGCACCGCGAAGTTGAACGCGCCGGTCAAGGGATTGACCGAGCCGCCGCCCATGTGCTTGCAGTAAAGTCCGTACTCAATGGAGGCAATGATGTCCTCGTTCTTATCGGGACCGTTATCGATAAAGGTGTTGGTCATACGGCTGGTGGGCTCGTATTCGTATCCCTGTCTGCGGCTGTTACCCGTCATGGGCAGACCCATACGGCGAGAGCCGAGGCGGTCGATCATGTAGCTCTTGAGCACGCCGTTCTCGATCAGCACGTTGCGCTGGGTGGGGTTACCCTCGTCGTCAATGTTGACAGAGCCCCATGCGTTCGGGATGGTACCGTCGTCGATGGCGGTGACCTTGGGATTTGCGATCATCTGACCCAGCTTACCTGCCATCTGAGACGCGCCGATGGCAACCGAGGTAGCCTCAAGAGAGTGTCCGCAAGCCTCGTGGAAAATAACGCCGCCAAAGCCGTTTTCAATGGCAACCGTCATCTTGCCTGCCTTGCAGTAAGAAGCGTTGAGGTTCACTACAGCCTGTCTTGCCGCTTCGCGTCCGATGTCCTCGGGGCGGAACAAGTCAAACACTTCAAGACCCATGCCGCGACCGGGCGAGCAGGAGCCGGACTGGTTTTCCTTGCCGTTGGAGGCAACCGCGTTGACCGCCATACGGGTACGGATGTGTCTGTCGGTGGTATACAGTCCCTCGGAGTTGGCAACCAGGATGGAGTGATCCACGGTCAAGAGCGTTCCGCCCACCTGCACGATGCTCTCGTGGTAATCCTTTGCGGTGGTGCAAGCGGATTTGAGCAGATCGATCTTATACTTCATGTCAGCCGTTGCGGGCACTTGTGTCACGGGGTGAATATTGGGGAAAATACGCTCGCAAAGGTGCACGGATACAGCACCCTTGATCTCGCCGACAGCTTCTGCAACACTCTTTGCGCAGCGGATGAGTCCTTCTCTTGTAATGTCGGTGGTGGTGGCGTATACGGTCTGCGTACCGATAAAGGTACGGATACCCACACCGGACAGCACGTTATCGCCAATGGCTTCGATCTTACCGTCCAGCAGACGGACGTTGCCATTCTTGGTCAGCTCCTGGTAGATCTCGGCAAAATCGCCGCCACCCGAGAGCGCAATACCGAGGATCTCCTCGGCAAGTCTTTTGTCAATCATGATTCTTGCTTCCTTTCATATTTTCTATGATGGTAATAATGTCAGTCAGCGTTTGAGGGCATGCGTCGCACAGCCCCAAAATTTCAGCAGTCGGTGCGATCATATCGGGCACCATGATCGTATACATGCCCGCAGCATGTACCGCACGCACGCCGTTGAAGGAGTCCTCCACGCCCATGCAATCAGCGGGAGCAATACCCAAGCGTTCTGCGGCGCGCAGAAAGATATCGGGCGCAGGCTTGCCGTTTGGCACGGTGTCCCCCGTAACCACGGTATCAAAGTATTTTTTCATATCCGAAAGCTCGAGATGTCTGTTGACTCTCTCTGCGTTGGTAGAGGTGGCAAGTCCGATTTTGATGCCGTTTGCCTGCAGATAGTCAAGCAGCTCGTACGCGCCTTGCTTGATAGGCAAGCCCTCGCTTTCAATGATCGCATCGTAAAGCTGATCGCGCAATGCCCAAAAGGACGGAAAGTCATAGGCATCGCCATAAAAATCCTGCCACAAAACTGCGGTTTGATGCGCGTTGGTGCCCGTGCAAAGAGAGACAAACTCCATAATATTGGGCACACCGGTCTGCTCTGCCGCCGCGCGCCATGCACGGTGGTATACCTTTTCGGTATCGTGCAGCGTGCCGTCCTTATCAAAAATGACTGCCTTGATCATCAGTCGGGATTCCTTTCGCCAAGGGCAATATGATATCTCTGATAAAATTCCTCAAATCTGCCCTCGTCCAGAGCCTCGCGGATGCGACGCGTCAGCTGATTGTAGAAATACAGGTTGTGCTGCACGGCAAGACGCATGCCAAGCGATTCCTTTGCCTTGATCAGATGGCGGATATAGGAACGGCTGTAATTCTGGCAGGTGGGGCAATCGCAGGTCACGCCGATGGGGCGCGGGTCGCGTGCGTACTTTTCGTTGAGCACGCTCATCTTGCCTTCCCAAGTAAACAGCGTGCCGTGGCGCGCGTTACGCGAGGGCATGACGCAGTCAAAGAAGTCAACGCCCATGTGCACCGCCTCAATAATGTTGCAGGGCGTGCCGACGCCCATGAGGTATCTGGGCTTGTGCTTGGGCATGTGCGGCTCAACAGCATCGATAATGCGGTACATATCCTCGGTGCTCTCGCCTACTGCAAGACCGCCGATGGCATAACCGTCCAGATCAAGCTCTGCAATGCGCTGCATGTTATCAATACGCAGATCCTCGTACGTGCCGCCCTGGTTGATACCGAACAGCATCTGCTGCTTGTTGATGGTCTCGGGCAGGCTGTTGAGTCTCTGCATCTCTGCCTTGCAGCGCGCCAGCCAGCGAATGGTGCGCTCGGAGGACTGCTTGACGTATTCGTAGGTTGCGGGGTTTTCCACGCACTCGTCAAACGCCATAGCAATGGTGGAGGCGAGGTTGGACTGGATCTGCATGCTCTCCTCGGGGCCCATAAAGATGCGCTTACCGTCGATGTGAGAAGCAAAGTATACGCCCTCCTCCTTGATCTTACGCAGCGAGGACAGGGAGAATACCTGGAATCCGCCCGAGTCGGTCAAAATGGGTCTGTCCCAGTTCATGAACTTGTGAAGACCGCCCATATCGTGGATCAGCTTGTCACCGGGGCGGATGTGCAAGTGGTAGGTGTTGGAAAGCTCGACCTGGCAATCAATGGTCTTGAGCTCCACGGTAGACACGCCGCCCTTGATGGCAGCACAAGTGCCTACGTTCATAAAGACCGGCGTTTGAATATCGCCGTGGGGGGTGTGCAGCACGCCTCTGCGCGCTCTTCCCTCTTGCTTTTTAAGTTCGAACATGACTTAATCCTTTCTGTGGCAAGCATCAATACAGGATGCCGCCCATCTTAAAATTTATGATCTTTCAAATTGTCTGTCAAGATTTTTCTTGCTCATTTCCATGGCAACCGGTCTGCCGTGCGGGCAGTAGGTAATATCGGGCAGTGCCATGAGCTGATCCACCACCCAAGCAAGATGCTCGGGAGCGTACACACGCCCTGCCTTGATCGCCGCCTTGCAAGAGCCTTGATACAGTGCCTTTTCAAACACGATATCGCGCGTCAAGGTGGCATTTCCCGTGCCGCTCTGCAATCTCTCGGCAACCACAGGCAGCATTGGCGCGACCTGATCCGCTTCAAGTCCGACGGGAATGGCATCCACGGTGACGGTAAACTTACCCGTGGAGAAGCCAAAGCCGACTGCCTCCAGCTCCGCGCGGAAATCGCTCAGCGTCTGCACCTCGCCCGAGGTCATCATGACCTCAATGGGCAGCATTAAGAGCTGCGAGGACACCTCTTTTTCCTTCATGTTGGCTTTGAGCTGCTCAAACAGAATGCGCTCGTGTGCCGCGTGCTGATCGATGAGCAGCATGCGCTCCCCGATCTCCACGATCAGGTATGCGTGGAAGACCTCACCGACAAGGCGATAAGTTCCCTTTTCTGCGGTGGGCAGCACCGGCTTTTCGGGCTCTGCCGGCACAGGGGTGCGCGGCACCTCGGGTGTGGGAGGCGTTTCGGGAATGGGCGGGGTCTCCGGGATTGGAGGGGTCTCCGGGATCGGAGGGATCTCCGGGATCGGAGGAATTTCGGGAATGGGGGGCACAGGCGATTGCTCCGGCACGGCACGGGAGCATATGGAATGCTCCCCTGCGGGGGATGCGGGTTGCGCGGCAGGAGCAAGCCCCTGCCCTAACGGGGGTGTGGGTTGCGTGGCAGGGGCTAGCCCCTGGCCTACCGGGGGTGTGGGATGCG
>JAZOVZ010000049.1:0-12491 GCA_045658965.1 Eubacteriales bacterium | reverse complement strand
TCCTTCCACATGGGCTGGATGGGCACGATGACCGAGGGGTTGCCGATAAATTCACCGAACGCGTACGCAAGCGAGGTCTTACCCGTACCCGACATACCCTGCATGACAAGGATGTGTGACACGCCCAGGTTGGAAATAAAGCGGCGGATATCCGAAATATCATAGTAAAGTCCCAGATTGCCTGCCGCATACGCACGGAAGCTTTCGCAAAAGCTTGCAAGCGTGACCTCGGACTTATACGCGGGAGAGGTGTACTTTCTCATGATATCGTCGGTCTTTGCCAGCATGAAAAATCTGCTCTCGCCGTCCGCTCTTTCGGGCTCGCCCGGACGCGCAGTGCTTCCCTTGCCGCCCGTACCCTTACCGTTGCCGTTGCCCTCACCCTCGGGGGCTACGACCTGCACGCGCGAGGAATCCGCACGCAGCACTGCGACTACCAGCCAAACGATAAGCGCAAGCACAACAAGCACGTACAGACCGATCGCGGTTCTGGAAGACAGCAGCTCCCACAAAAATTGTAAAAGCATCATAAGTCGCTACTCCTTTCGGCAGTGGTTAAAGTAAATTCATGGCGGACAGCATCTCGGTCGTCATCGGCAGCTTTTCTCTGCCCACCGTGCGCTCAAGCAGCGCAGAAAGCGTCTCACTCTCGGTCTGCTGTGCAAGAGAGTGGAGCTGCGCGCCGTATGCAGGCAGGATCACGGCGGCAAAGCCGTTGTCAAACGCATCCGTCATCTTGCCGCCCGAGGCAAGGAATACTGCGGTATATTTTTCAAGCATGCGCAGCGTGCGGTTGGAAAGTCTCTCTCCGCCCGCTTCGATCACGCGCTGCTCCACAAGGTCGATCACGCCCCACAGCTCGTCGGACAGGTAGTATTCGCCCTCGGCAGCCGCCACGGCTCTTTCCCATGCGTCCACCGAAACGGTAACGGGCTGCGCCGACTCCGCGCCCTCGGGCGGAAATGCCTTGCCCGAATTTTGCAGATACACGCTTGCCGCGTAACGCGCTGCCGCGCCCTGCAGCAGAGGCAAACGATCATGCTCGGGCAATACGTTCAAAAGCCACAAATTGCCGGGCAGCACCAGCCTGCCCCCGTCAATTCCCTCGGGCAGCTTGCCGTTTTGCGCCGCAGGCTGACCGAGATACAGGGACAGCTGACTCTCAGGAACGCTGAAATACGGGCAGAAAGGTGCAAACACGTCGTCAACGCTTGCAGCACCAATGCCGCTGACGCCTGCCAAGCAGACGTTGCGCGGAGAAAATCTTGCGGTATACAACGCCTTGGTAAAGGCAGAGTGCACAGACTCACCGGTCTGAGAGTCAAGCTGCAAGAGCACGCGGGCAACACCGCCCTCGCCCTGCTCCTCACTCTCTTTGCAGACAAGCTGCTCGGCAGGCACGCCCAGCGCACGTGCAAGATGCTCGAAAAAGCCTGCGCTGTCCATTGCTCCCGCGCTGCAAAGCAGCAGGCGGGATGCAGACATGGCAGAGAGAACGCGGCGCACGCTGTCCTCGCTATATTCCCACAAATGCGTGCTCAGCGCACCGAACATTGCAGCAACGTCGGTCTCATTGGCAGGCTCGGGCATGATATACTCCTGCATTTGCGCTTCAAGCTGCATAAGCTCCGCATAAGACACGCTCTGCGCATCCATTGCAGCCGGGGCCTCTTGCACAGCCTCTTGCTGCGCAGGTGTACTTGCAGCAGACGCGCCCTGCTCCGCCTGCACACTTTCCATCGCGCGGTGGAGCTCCTCTTCCTGCTTGTCACCGTTTTTGCGGTATTTGCGCCACTTGACCATGCGCACGATCATGACGACCGACAGCACGCACGCAAGCAACAAAAGACCCAGCGCGCCCAAAAATTCAAGCACGCGCACGATATGTTCGACCGTCTGATCGGTATAGACGTCGTTGCCGAACAGCGAGATGATCGAGCCGAGCAGATCGCGCGCCACATCACCGAGCACGCCGCCTATCGCGTTACCGACGCCGATAAAGGCAAGGTCCAGGCAAAGCAGCAGATCCAAAAAGTCCAGCAAACCGATCGGAATCAGCAAAAAGGGTGCTCTCTTCCATCTCTTATGCTTGGCGCTCAGCTTTTTGAGTGCCTTGTTCTGCTTTTTTTGTGCAGCAGCCGCGCGCTTTTCCAGCTCTACGGGGTCTGCTATGAGCAGCTCGTGACAAAAGACGCAAAATTTCTTGCCGTCCTGATTACTCGTTCCGCATTTTCTGCAAATCGTCATATCTCTAAACTTCCTTCCCGGAAAATTTCAACTTTTGTATAGTTAACTATATTATATCACGCGCGCGCGCGTAAATCAATGCGCAAGGTGGACAAAACGCGCTTGCGGTATTTGTACATAGTGTAGACCGTTTTTTGTAATATCCTGTCAAGTGCGTACTGTTTTTGTCTGACACCTTGACGGCAGCCCGTTTTTTTGCTATAATGGTAGATGATATCAATTGAAATAAGGAGAGCATCATGTCCGATAAAACCGCCTCTCTTACGCGGCGCATAGCAGGCTGGGCTTCGGCTGCCCTTTCGGTGGCTTGTGCCGTAGCATTTGCGCTTGCCTGCGTGCAAATATACCGCAGCGGCGACCGCCCCTTCACGCCCGAAAGCATTGGTGCGGCTTGGAAAACCGTCGCAATATTTTTCTACTTTACAGTTGTGCTTGCCGTTGCCGCAGGCGTATTCCACACGCTGTATCCCGCGCCTGCAAAAAAGCTAAAGGGTACCATTTCCCCCGAGATCAGACTTGCCAAGGTCAAGGCAAGACTTTCGCGCAAGCAATATGCAGACAATCTGCTCCTGCCGCTGACCAAGCACGAGGTCTATCTGAAATCCATGCGCATCACGGCAGTAGCGATCTGTATGCTCAGTGCCGCATATCCCTTTATTTACCTGAATAATCTTGATAATTTCACCGAAACGGGTGCGCAGCTGAACGCGCAGATACTGAGCGCCGTGATCCCCGCTCTGTGCTTTGCCGCAGCAGCGTTGCTCTACTGCTTTGCAGTCAGATTGCTTACCGATATCAGCTGTGAAAAAGCCATTCTGTACGCCAAGGCGATCATGCTGCTCCCTGCCCCCGCGGCTGAGAAAAAGCCCAGCGGCAAGCAGGAAAAGGGATTGCCCGCATACGCAACAATTGTCTTGCGCGTGGTGCTTCTCGTCGTTGCAGTCGGCATGATCGTTGCGGGAATTTTCAACCAAAGTGCAAACGACGTGCTGCAAAAAGCCATTCGCATTTGCACCGAATGCATTGGATTGGGGTGATGAAAATGAGTGAAAAAACCGCTAAAACCACGCTCAAACAAAAGCTCTTCTCGCTCATCCCCACCAAAAGAAGGCTGATCCAGCTGTACGCTGCCCTATTGACCAACGCCAATATCAAGGGATTTTTCACGGGTCAGATCTACAAGGGTCCCTTAAAAACCGTGTGCTCCCCGGGTCTGAACTGCTATTCCTGCCCCGGTGCATCGGGTGCCTGCCCCTTGGGCGCACTCCAGAACGCGCTTGCCTCCAGCCGCGCACGCGTGCCCTTTTACGTTTTCGGCATTATCGTCCTGTACGGTATCCTGCTCGGACGCTGGATCTGCGGCTTCCTTTGCCCGTTCGGTCTTGTGCAAGAGCTCCTTCATAAAATAAAGACGCCAAAAATCAAAAAAAGTTCCGCCACTCGCGTACTTTCTTACTTAAAATATGTAATTTTGGCACTTTTCACAATTGCATTGCCCTTAATTTATGCATTTCGCGACTTCCCGCTGCCTGCTTTTTGCAAATACATCTGTCCTGCGGGCACGCTTGAGGGCGCGATCGGCATGCTGATCGGCGGCTCAAACAACAACCTTTTGCCCATGCTGGGTCCCCTCTTTACCTGGAAATTCGCGGTTTTGATGGTGATCATAGTCGGCAGTATCTTTATGTTCCGCTTTTTCTGCCGTTTCCTCTGCCCTCTGGGTGCTTTGTACGGTCTCTTTAACAAGATCTCGCTGCTTGGCATCAAGCTCGAAAAGCCCAAGTGCACCGATTGCGGCATGTGTCAGGCAAAGTGCAAGATGGACATCCGCCACGCGGGCGATGCCGAGTGCATCAGCTGCGGCGAGTGCATGTCCGCCTGCCCCACGGGCGCGATCACATGGAAGGGCTCGAAATTCGTCCTGCCCCCCAACGAGATCGACGGCAAGCCCGCAGCACCCGACCTGACCAAAAAGTATGCAAAACGCCGCAAGATCTTGCGCATCATTGCCGCTGTGCTGATGAGCGCAACACTGATCGGCGCGCTGGTCTACTACAATTTCATTTACCAAGCCCCCGAAATTCCCGGCGGCAACGAGGTAGGCAACGCATGCGTGGATCAGACGGTCAATCTGATCGACGAGACCGGTATCACAGAGCAGACCTTTGCCGTTTCGCACAACGTCGGCAAGGTCACGGTCATCAACTTCTGGGGCACTTGGTGCGGCCCATGCATTGCGGAGCTGCCGCACTTTAACGAGGTGGCAAACGACTATGCGGGCAGAGTGACCGTGATTGCCCTGCACACGCCGTACGGCAGCGAAACCGCGGACGAATACATTGCCGAGAATTATCCCGAAACAGCCATGCTGTTTGGCTTGGACGCTAACGAATATTACACCGCACTTGGTGGCACGGGCACGTATCCCATGACCGTCGTAGTCAACGGTGACGGCATTATCACAGCAAGATTCGACGGCTCGGTAACGCACGAGGAACTGGTTGCAGCGGTTGAGGATGCGATGGGAAAATAAAAAAAGGAAACGGCTTTAGCACCCCTCTGCTTGGATGCTAAAGCCGTTTTGATTTTTCCTTGCATACCATCCCGAGCAGAGGGCAAGGCTGCGCATCCCCTCCGTGTGTCATCCTGAGCGGAGTGGAATTTCGCAACGGGTTGCGAAATGGAGCGCAGTCGAAGTTTTGCGGAGCGTAGCGCATGGCGCAAAGCGGAGCAAAACCGACGAGGACGTGCAAAGCACGGACGAGGAAGGGATCTGCGAACGGTTTATGATGCGCTTGCTTAGTCGAAGTTATATTTGATATGCGGACAGTCGAGGCCTCCTGTCCCTACATGATATACCCGTTGTAGGGACAGGCGTCCTCGACTGTCCGCATGATAAATAATATCTTTTGTCCAGCAGACGTTGAGAAAACCTACGCAGATCCCTTCCTCGGTCATGCGCCCCTGCGCACTCCCTCGTTGGTTTTGCTCCACTCCGCTCTGCTGCATTTCGCAAAACTTCGACTCCGTTCGGTCGCTCTGCGACCTCTCTCCGCTCAGGATGACACACAAGGGGGAATGCGCGCCGTCCCCCTACCGACAGACATGTTGCGTATCCGCATCATTCGGATCATTCCACCCAAAAAGAGCAACGGGCTTTCCCATTGCTCTTTTTTCTATGCTATTTGATTATCTCTCAACTTCCTGCATGATGAATGCTTCCAGAATGTCATCGGTACGGATGTCGTTGAACTTCTTTAAGCTGATACCGCACTCGTATCCTGCAGCAACCTCGCGGACGTCGTCCTTGAAGCGGCGCAGCGATGCGATCTCGTCCTCAAAGATCACGATGCCGTCACGTACGATACGGATCTGTGCCTGTCTGGTAATCTTACCGTCCTGCACGTAAGAGCCTGCGATAAAGCCAACGTTGGGTACGTGAATGGTCTGTCTGACCTGTGCGTGACCCAGCAATACCTCGGTAAACTGAGGCGCGAGCATGCCCTTCATTGCAGCCGAGATCTCCTCGATGCAGTCGTAAATGATACGGTAGGTGCGGATATCCACGTTCTGACGCTCTGCGCTGTCCAGTGCGCTCTTGTCGGGACGCACGTTGAAGCCGACGATGATGGCGTTGGACGCTGCTGCCAGCATAACGTCACCCTCGGTAATACCACCAACAGCGGCGTGAATGACGTTGACCTTGACCTCTTCGTTGGTCAGCTTCTGCAGAGACTGCTTAACTGCCTCAGCCGAGCCGTCCACGTCAGCCTTGATGATGACGTTAAGATCCTTAACACCCTCGGAGATCTGCGCAAACAGATCGTTGAGATTTGCTCTGGAGTTGGCCTTGAAGACCTCCTCCTTAGCCTCTGCCTTTCTCTGCTCAGCCAGCTCTCTTGCCATCTTTTCATCCTCAACTGCTGCGAACTGGTCGCCTGCCTGAGGTACTTCTGCAAGACCCGTGATCTCAACAGGTACCGAAGGACCTGCAATCTTAACGGTTCTGCCGGTATGATCGGTCATTGCTCTGACTCTACCTACGGCAGTGCCTGCGATGACGACGTCGCCTGCGTGCAGAGTACCGTTCTGTACCAGCACGGTTGCAACGGGGCCGCGGCCCTTATCCAGCTTGGACTCGATGATGATACCCTTTGCGCGGCGGTCGGGATTTGCCTTGAGCTCCTTGACCTCTGCTACCAGAAGCACGCTCTCAAGCAGATCGTCGATACCCATCTTGGTCAGTGCGGATACGGGAACGCAAATAACGTCGCCGCCCCACTCCTCGGGCACCAGATCGTACTTGGTCAGCTCCTGCTTGACCGCATCGGGGTTAGCCGTGGGCTTATCCATCTTGTTGATGGCAACGATGATGTCAATGCCCGCAGCCTTTGCGTGGTTGATTGCCTCTACCGTCTGGGGCATGATGCCGTCGTCGGCAGCAACTACCAGAATGGCAATATCGGTTGCCTGTGCACCGCGCGCTCTCATGGCGGTAAACGCCTCGTGACCGGGGGTGTCTAAGAAGGTAATATCCTGATCGTTGATCTTAACTCTGTATGCACCGATGTGCTGGGTAATACCGCCTGCCTCGCCTGCGGTAACGTTTGCATGACGGATCGCGTCCAGAATCGAGGTCTTACCGTGGTCAACGTGACCCATGACGCAGACGACAGGTGCTCTGCCCTGCAGCATCTCATCGGTATCCTCGGTCTGATCGAACAGCTTTTCTTCAATGGTCACGACCACCTCACGGGTGTATTCCGCGCCCATTTCCTCGCAGACCATTGCTGCGGTATCAAAGTCAACCAGCTGGTTGACGGTTGCCATAACGCCAAGACCCACCAGCTTCTTGATGACCTCGCCTGCGGTTGCCTTGAGTCTGCTTGCAAGCTCGCCGACAGAGATCTCCTCGGGGATCTCCACGCGCACGACCTGCTTAACCACGGTCTGCTGCTTCTTGCCGCCCTTCTGGTTCTTGCCCATGGGCTTGCCGACCTGCTGCTTCTTGCCGCCGCGGCTGCCGTCACGCAGATCTCTTTCGGTCTCGGTGACAAAGGTGTCTAACTTTTCATCGTACTTGGAAAGGTCGATCTCGGTGGTTCTGGTATCTACCACGCGTACAGCGCCCTTCTTGTGCTGACCGTCGCCGCCCTTGGGGGTCTGGCCGCGCACGATTGCCTGCACCTGGAACTTTTCCTTGGGCGCGGAAGGCACGTAATCGTCCTTATCCATGCCGCCTCTTTGATTGAAGTTGTTATTGGGTCTTTGGTTGCCGGGGCGGTTGTTATCTCTGCCGCGATCACCAAAGCCGCGATCCTGACCCTGTGCGGGTGCGCCTCTGCGCTCCTGGCCGTCTCTGTTGAAACGATCCTGTCCCTGACCCTGTGCGGGTGCGGGTCTGCGATCCTGTCCGTCACGGTTGAAGCGGTCGTTCTGACCCTGACCCTGCGCGGGTGCGGGTCTGCGATCCTGTCCGTCACGGTTGAAGCGGTCATTCTGCCCCTGGGCAGGTCTCTGCGCGTCGCGGTTGAAGCGGTCGTTCTGTCCCTGAGCAGGTCTTTGCGCATCGCGGTTAAAGCGATCCTGACCCTGGCCCTGTGCGGGCTTGCGGTCCTGACCCTGCTGTGCGGGACGGCGCTCTGCGTTTGCCTGCGCGCGCTTATCTGCCGCTGCTCTTGCCGCTGCCTCGATTGCAGCCGCTCTTTCAATTGCCGCTGCGCGTGCTGCAGCCTTTTGCGCTGCGACCTGATCAGCAGCCGCCTTCTCCGCAGCCGCCTTTTCTGCCGCCGCCTTGTCAGCCGCTGCCTTTTCTGCAGCCTTTTCTGCCGCGATCTTATCTGCAGCTGCCTTTTGCGCTGCAAGCGCTTCTGCCGCCTTCTCTGCCGCGAGCTTATCAGCCGCTGCTTTCTCTGCAGCCGCCTTTTCAGCCGCTGCCTTCTCTTCAGCCGCTTTTTCTGCAGCCGCTTTCTCTGCAGCTGCCTTTTCCGCAGCCTTTTTCGCAGCATCCTCCGACTTTTCCTTCTTGGAAAGGCGAGAGGGAATATAGGTTACACCGTCTAAGTAATCATCGATATTGTCTACCTGACGGGATTTGGTAAGCGCGTCAAAAAGAAGGTCAAATTCTCCCGGCTCAAGCGTCTTTTGCGTCTTGACGTCCATGCCCTTATCCGAAAGGATGTCCGTAATGTCCTTGCTCTTGAGTCCGAGATCCTTGGCGAGTTGCATCACTTTAAATTGCGGGTTGTTTGCCATAAATCCTCCTTACAATCACCCATTTGGTTGCATCCGTTCGCAGGATGCATCGGCGCTACCTCACTCTTGCGCCGGCAGATGATTTTTGACCGATTGCCAAAGCTTTGCATCGGTAATCGCCACCGCGCCAATGGGTGCGTCCTTGCCCACGGCTGCCGCCAGCTCCTCTGCCCTATATGGCAGAAGGATCAGCGAAACGCCGTAGAAATTGCATTTATCGTTGAGTTTTTTTCTTGTATTGTCCGATACGTCACTTGCTGCGAGCACCGCTTGCACCGTCTGCGTTCGCGCCGCGCTCTTACGCAGCTCGGTACAGATCAGATCCACGCCGCAGATCAGCTTGCCCGCCCTGCGGCAAAGCCCGAGCGCACCAAGCAGACGATCCTGCGCGCTCACGCCTTATCCTCCGCAAGCGCCTGTGCAACTTCCCCGTACACCTCGTCGGGAATGGCACATTCCAGCACCTTTTCCGCGCGTTTGCTCTTTTGCAAGCGGCGCAGGCAGGATTCGCTGGGGCACAGGTACGCGCCGCGACCGTTTTTCTTACCGGTCATATCGGCAACCACCTCGCCCTCGGGGGTTCGCACCAGGCGGATCAGTTCTTTCTTGGGCTTATGCTCGTTGCAGCCAAGGCACTGACGCATGGGTATCTTTTTTACCTTTTCCATGGTATGCTTGGCTTATTCAGCCTTGATATCGATCTTCATGCCGGTCAGTCTTGCAGCCAGACGTACGTTCTGACCCTCCTTACCGATGGCAAGGGAAAGCTGATCGGGATCAACCAGAACGCGGCAAGCGCGCTCGCCGGTCATGGTCACCTCAAGCACGTGAGCGGGCGAGAGTGCCGCTGCCACGAATTCCTCGGGCTGCTCGCTGTACTTGATAACGTCCACCTTTTCGCCGCGCAGCTCGTCAACGATGCTGTCGATACGCATGCTGCGGTTACCGATGCACGCGCCTACGGGATCGACGTCGGGATCTCTGGAGTAAACCGCGATCTTGGTTCTGGAGCCTGCCTCACGGCAAACGCCCTTGACCATGACAACGCCGTCTGCGATCTCGGGAACCTCCAGCTCGAACATTCTGCGTACCAAGCCCGCATGGGAACGGGACAGCGTAACGATGGGGCCCTTGGACTCCTTGTTGACTTCCTGTACGAATACCTTGATCTTATCACCGGGGTAGAAGCTCTCGCCGGGGATCTGCTCCTCATAGCGAAGCACTGCTCTGCCGTCGTCGGTAGCCAGCAGCACGTTGCCGGTCTCGTAGTCAACCTTATCAACGGTTGCGGTGATGATCTCTTCTCTCTTGTTCTCGTAAGCCTCCTGCATGGCTCTGCGCTCACCCTCGCGAATGCCCTGGATGATGACCGACTTTGCAGCGGCTGCGCTGAGTCTGCGGAAGTTCTTGGGCTTGACCTCGGTTTCCACGATCTTGCCCACGGTGTATCTCTTGCTGATCGCCTTGGCGTCTGCCAGGGAGATCTGGGTCTGAGGATCTTCAACCTCCTCGACTACCTCGTGCTGCTGATAAACGCGCACGTCCTTCTTGACTTCATCGATATGGATTCTGACGTTGGTGCCGTTGCCGTATTCCTTCTTGAATGCGGAAAGCAGCGCTGCCTCGATCTTTTCGATCATGTACTCCTTCGGAATGCCCTTTTCCTTTTCAAGCAGCTCAAGGGCAGCGAAAAATTCGTTGTTCATATCTGTATCCTTTCTTTAGTTTGCGCCGAAATCAAACACGGTCTGCAGCTTTGCGACCTTGTCGGCATCAAACTCCAATAATGTTTCGTTTTGCTCGATCTGCACGTTGCCCGCGTCGGTCATACCGACAAGCGTGCCGCGGTGCACCTTTGCGCCGTGCTGTGCGGAGTAGAGTCTGATTTCTACCGTGTCACCAAGGCACATCATCACGTGATCACGGTTTTTCAGCTCACGCTCGATACCGGGAGAGGAAACCTCCAGAATATACGCCTGCTGGATAGGATCGGTCTCGTCCAGCACCGGGTCGATAGCGCGGTGGAAACGTTCGCAATCCTCAATGGTAATGCCCTCGGGATGGTCGATGGTGATGCGCAGGTAATGGTCCGCACCTTCCTTGACAAACTCTACGTCCCAAAGAACGTATTCCAGCTCGTCGGCGGTGGGAAGCACGATGTCCCAGACCTTTTGCGCGATACTGCCCTGACGCTTTGCGCCCTGTACGTTGCTCATACGAAAAGCTCCTTTCCCATAACAAAATTTTTGGAGTGGATTTGCTCAACCCACTCCAACATGATATCTTACCATACGTATTATATCACAAGTTTTCGCGCTTTGCAATACCTTATGCAAATATTTTTTGAATTTTTTACGAAAAAATTTCTATAAATCAAAAATATTTTGAGAAAATGCGAGACGTTTTCGCAAAAAAAGCGTCTATATAAGTGAAGCGGGATGCACGTTCTTGACAGACATTCATCCGGATGGTATAATGAAAACAACAAAAGATCGATCAAGGAGGTACTTATGAGAAAATTCACGATGATCCTTTCGTTTATGCTTTTATCTTTTTGTCTCGTCAGCTGCACAACAAATACGCATCATTTGAAGCTCCTGTATTCCGACGATCATGTCAAGGAAATCAAAATCGTCGAAATGAAAAAAGATAGCATTGTCACCCAAGAGGACTACACCTTGATCAAGGAGATCAACACCAATGATTTTGTCGATATACTCAACGATATACAGACAATAGAGTACAAAAATCTTGGCACAAACCCGGCTTCGCCAAGCGGAACCGTGATTTTGATCGTGTATGACAGCGGAGAATATGAAATTGTTTCAAAGTCCGGACCCAAACAATACAAGTATTCCGAAAAACACGGGCGCATTATGGAATACCACTCGTACGATCATTGCAGCGATGCTGCGCAATTTGATCAAACCATCGAAAAATGGTCAGGCGACGCAAGCAGCACAAATCATCCATAATTGAGAAGCACCTGTGACCGAAAGGAGCAACAACATGACAACCAACTTTTCCAAATCGACCGTAGCAATGATCGCCACGTTGCTGATTTGTTGCTTTGTCTGCACCGGATGCGTCCGCACAGAGCTGACGTTGCTGCATGACCGCGATCAAATTGAAAGCATTTACCTTGTTGATTACAACATGCTCGACACCGCCAACCTCTCGGTTTTGCCCGAAGGCTCTGTGCAAATTGAGGATGTGGATGCTTTTCTGACCGATCTGCATGCGCTTCCTTTCGTACGCTTTATGCCCGGGGATCCCACTTTTGAAGACACGTTGGGAGTATACATTCTGTATGCCAACGGTGACGTGGAGGTCATCGAGTATATGACGCAGTTTTATCTCTCCGAGGGCACCGTGACGTATCGCCGCATGCAATGCAATTTCACGGATTACGATAATTTGGTGCAATCGTATTATCAAAATGCCGATAAGTGAATCATGATAATTAAGAAAGAGCACGGAAATTTTTCCCGTGTTCTTTTTTATTGCTTATTTGCGCGGGAGCATATGGAATGCTCCCCTACGGAACGATGAAAAACACCGTCCGAGATTCCGACACTTCGTGTCGCGTTTCACGTTCGACTCCGTTCGGTCGCTTTGCGAACTTTTCTTCGCGCAGGATGACACGGATGGGGGGCAGGAGGTATTAAGTTAAGAATTTTCAAAAAACCACAGGGATTTAGCGCGAAGAACCCGTTTGTATTCGCGCTCTCCCCCCTGCGCTTGGAACAAGCCTGCGCCAGCCCTCCCCCCTCCCGGAGGGGGGCAATATCTGTGGTCCGCTCATTCGTTTTTGAGTTAACCGCTGAAATATTGGTTTGCATACGAATTTCGGTAATTCAAGTTACCGTTGACGGTTGAGCTTCGGTTTAGAAAAGCGCGATGCTACTCTCAAAGCCCCCCTCCGGGAGGGGGGAAGGCTGGCGTAGGCTTGTTCCAAGCGCAGGGGGGAGAATGCGAATACAAACAAT